>DAORKK010000005.1:0-49955 GCA_035439525.1 Chitinophagaceae bacterium | reverse complement strand
CTCCAACCTCCAACCTCGAACCTCCAACCTCCAACCTCGAACCTCCAACCTCCAACCCCGAACCTCCAACCTCCAACCCCGAACCTCCAACCTCTTGAACCTCCGCCCCCCCCGTTTCATTCAACAAATGTTCCACCCAAAGCGGATTATGGAAATAAAGCAGGGTCTTCTGGTATTGCTCTTCAAATTTTTCTGATGATTCGGTCTGGAGTTTTTTGGCAAGGAGTAACTGGGCTGCTCCGAAATAGGGATTCCGCTCGGCATAGGCCGTCAGTTCCGGCAGACTGCAGTGCTCCAGTGAGTCCTTTTGCAGCAGGGATTTTACCAATTGATTGATACTGACGTTCATGCCTGCAAGTTAAGTGAAAGGTTGTTTATTGGAAAGAAGGATACACAGTTCCTGCTTACCATTTCGAAAATAATTTAGTGAAAATATCATCAGTCAGGGTCCGTATCATTTCTTCGGCGAGATTGATTTCGGCCTGCTGGAATGACTGGTCACCTCTGAACTCAAAACTCCGGCTTACTTCATGCTTCTCCGTTTTATCAACTTTCCGATCCAGCAAAATGATGGAGATACCCACGGTTAACCGGTTATTGGAAGCCTGCTGGCCTGTGATCGCTGAAGTACTGAAAGAGTATTGGGTTATCGTGCCGGAGATTTCCCAATCTGCATTATCATTATTGGTTTGCGAAAGCTTGGTTTGCGAAAGTATTTTCTGCCGTAATTTATCGGACAAAGCCGGACTCAGGGTAGGGTTGACATAGGAGGCCCTGTTTTCCAGCAGGTTGACCTTGATCGTTTTGATGGAATCAGGGATGGCCGCATCGGTAAACCGGTAGATACCACAACTGGAACTGCTGAAAAGAGCAGCGGCAAACAGGAGGGCCAGGATACCGGCCGGCAAAAGGGTTGATAATTTTTTCATTATTCTTCGATATCGTATTCTTTTAATTTACGGTACAGGGTCCGTTCACTGATCCCCAGGTCAAGCGCGGCATCTTTGCGTTTTCCTTTGTGCTTTTTCAGGGCTTTGATGATCAGTTCTTTTTCCTTGTCCATGATGTTCAGGCTTTCTTCTACTTCCACATGATCCTGAATGTCATTGTTCATCAGTACAGGTTGTGCATGGGGCGTAACGGACTGAATCGTTCCGGGTACATGCATGGGTGGCAGCATTTCCTGTCCTGAATGCCGCAGGTCTTTGAGTTCATTCAGGATATGCGGGTTTTGTGCCACCAGTTCCGGGTTCTGTAACATATCCAGGAACATGCGTTTTAATTCCGTCACATCTTTTTTCATGTCAAAGAAAAGCTTGTACAGGATTTCCCGCTCATTGGCAAATTCCGGGCCATTTGCTGCACCTGCTGTACCGGAAAGCATTGGTAACCGGTTACTGGAATAAGGCTGCAGGAATTTTGTAAGATCTTTTGCCCTGATCTGTTTGTCCTCACTTAATACAGAAATCTGTTCTGCAATATTCTTCAATTCCCGCACATTACCGGGCCAGGGATAGTTTATTAACAGTTGTTTTGCTTCATCATCCAGTTGTACGGAGGAGGTTTTATACTTGGTGGCAAAGTCAGCGGCAAATTTGCGGAAGAGCAGGTGGATATCTTCAGGACGGTCATGCAAGGCAGGAACCCGGATGGGTACTGTACTCAGGCGGTAATAAAGATCTTCCCTGAACTTACCGGCCTGCACCTGTTGCAGCAGATCCCGGTTGGTGGCGGCAATCACGCGTACATCCGTCTTCTGCACTTTGGAGGAACCTACGCGGATATATTCACCGGTTTCCAGTACCCGCAATAAGCGGGCTTGTGTACCTAAGGGCAATTCTCCTATTTCATCCAGGAAAATGGTGCCTCCGTTTACGGTTTCAAAATACCCTTTACGGGCATCCACCGCACCGGTAAAACTGCCTTTCTCGTGTCCGAATAATTCGGAATCGATGGTGCCTTCAGGGATCGCCCCGCAGTTCACCGCAATGAACGGATTATGTTTGCGGGCGGATAAGGAATGAATGATTTGTGAAAAAACCTCTTTACCCACACCGCTTTCTCCATTGATCAGCACCGTAAGATCCGTGGCGGCTACCTGGATAGCCACCTGCAGCGCATAGTTCAGCGCCGGTGAGTTACCGATAATGCCAAAACGGTTTTTAATACTTTGAATATCCATAGTCTTGGCCCGAAGGCCTGGTATTTATTATGCAATAATTTTTCCCAGCAGGGTGGCCTGGGTGCAATCCGTCACCTGCACATTTACATAGTCACCCTTTTGCAGGGGATATTGTTCTTTCGGAAATACGATCACTTTATTCTGCGAACTCCGGCCCATCCAGTCCTGGTCACTTTTTTTGCTATCGCCTTCAATCAGTACGGTAAAGGATTTGTTCAGATCGCGTTTATTACTTTCAAAGGAAAGTCGTCCCTGCAGATCCACAATTTCCTGGAGTCTTCGCTTTTTTACCTCCAGCGGAATATCATCGGTATACCGGCGCTGGGCCAATGTACCCGGACGTTCACTGTAAAAAAACATATAACTCATGTCGTAACGGCTGTATTCCATTACGGCCAGGGTTTCCAGGTGATCTTGTTCTTCTTCGGTACAGAACCCGGCAATAATATCTGAGGAAATGCCACAATCGGGCAGGATTTCCCGGATCCTGTCTACTTTGGCCATATACCATTCGCGGGTATACGTACGGTTCATCAGTTGCAGTACCCGGGTGGAGCCGCTTTGCACCGGCAGATGGATATATTTACAGATATTGTCATAGCGGGCCATTACATGGAGCACTTCATCCGTAATATCTTTCGGATGCGAAGTGGAAAACCGGACCCGGAGCAGGGGAGAGAGCTGTGCCACTTCTTCCATCAGATTGGCAAAAGTGATCACACGGTTAGTCGTCTCTTCCACGAAATAATAACTGTCAACATTCTGTCCGAGCAGGGTCACTTCCCGGTATCCTTTTTCAAATAAATCACGGCATTCAAGCAGGATGCTGGCTGCATCGCGGCTTCTTTCCCGACCACGGGTAAAGGGAACCACACAGAAAGAACACATATTATTACAACCCCGCATGATACTTACAAATGCACTGACCCCGTTACTATCGAGACGAACCGGCGAAATATCCGCATAGGTTTCATCCCGGCTTAATAATACATTAACCGCTTTTTGTCCGCCGGATGCCTCAGCCACCAGCTCAGGTAAGGAGCGGTAAGCATCCGGTCCGACCACGATATCCACTAATCGTTCTTCTTCGATAAATTTTGATTTCAGCCGTTCAGCCATACAGCCCAGTACACCCACCAGCATTCCTTTTTTCCGAAGCTTGAGTTTCCGGAATTCGGTCAGTCGTTTACGCACTGTTTGTTCCGCTTTTTCCCGGATCGAACAGGTATTGATAAAGATCAGGTCGGCTTCTTCGACGTTGCGGGTGGCACCAAAACCCTCCTGATTCAGAATCGAAGCCACCACTTCACTGTCAGCAAAATTCATCTGACAGCCATAGCTTTCGATATAAAATCTCTTTTGATACTGATTCGGATCCTGAACAAAAGGGGCATAGGCTTCCCCCTGTCTTCCTTCATCTTGCTTTTCCCGATCATTCGGGGTTACCTTATCTGTCATTAAATCAATCATCCAGCCCTCATTTTGAACAGCAAATATACCTAAATCCCGGGAGAATGTGACAGGTTGTCATAACTGCCTGAGTTACTGATAAACAGATGTTTGTATTTGTCTTTTGTGTAAAAAGAAGCCCGGATCGGGCAAGTTCGTCCTAACTTTATCGTCTAATCAAACATGTTGAAAAGGTACCAGCTCCTTTTAGGGTTTTTATTTTGCGGTTTTTTGGGCATGGCCCAGGTCAAATCAGTTGCAGGATTACTGACCGGAAATGTGATGGATGCCCAAAGCAAAGCATTGGAAGGGGCAACGGTACGCCTGATTTCTTTTGCCGATACACTCAATAGCCGCACCATAATTACTAATAAAGCAGGAGAATTCAGTTTCAGCGGTATTGCTTTCGGGTATTATAAACTTTCCGTGAGTTTTGTCGGTCTTCAGCCGTTAACCCTCGACAGTATCTATTTCCGTTCAGAACGTTTCGATTTCAATATGGCGGATATCACCCTGAAGCCAAAGTCTAATGAGATGATGGAAGATGTAGTGATCTATGCTGAAAAACCTCTCATTCAATCAAAGGACGGGAATATCACCTTTAATGCAGGGGAGTCAGCGCTTGCGGCCGGTGGAACCGTCAGTGAACTATTGACCCAGGTACCACTGGTGACCAAGGATCAGGATGGAAAGATATCAGTTCGCGGCAAGGAGCCCAAGATCCTGATCGATGACAAACCGGTTTCCTTAAATATGCAGCAACTGCAGGACCTGCTCGAATCGATGCCGGGCAGTTCCGTGGAGAAAATTGAAGTAATGACCAATCCGCCGCCCCAGTATGCCAATGAGCAGGGAGGGGTGATCAATATTGTGACCCGAAAGGGAAGGGTGGGTAAAAGCGGACGGTTATCTTTATCCGGAGGTACGAGGGGCGAGTTTTTATTCAATGGAAGTTTTAATTACCGGAAACAGGGATTATCGATCAGCATCAATGCCGGTGCAGGATATAATAAATACGGAGGCAGCGGGTATTCCATCCGGAATAATATTTATGCTGACTCTGCTAATTTCTTCAATACACTGAGTAGCAACCAGAGCGAAAGTGTCCGGCCCAATTTCCGGTTTAATCTGGATTATGATTTCAATAAGAAACACGCGGTGAATGTGACGTTGAATTATAATCAGAGTGATGTGGAAAGTGTGAATTCAACCGAATACAGAAATATTAACCGTTTTGATGAATTGTGGAAACTGAGTGTGCGTGAAATCCAGAGCCTGGGAAAAGGATATAGTCCCAATGCCAGTGTTACCTATACCTACCGTGGTCAGCCAGGAGAAGTACTTCGGATCATCAACAGTTACCAGTTCTCCTGGAATGAAAGTAACCGGGATTTTAATCAGCAGTTTTTTAATCCTGATTTCACACCCACCGGCCTGGACTCCATGCAGCGGCAAAACAACAATACTAATGTAAACGGCCAGACCCTGAACCTGAATTATGACCGGATGCTGAAGAATAAAAAGACCTTTCTCTCGGTTGGAGGCGTTTATAACCGGTCGAATAATCATGTAACCATTGATGCCAGTTATAAAAAGAAACCGGAAGGAACGATGGAAAAACTGGATATGCTCAGTAATGATTTCTGGTTTCACCAGACTGTAGGCAATCTGCGGGCTTCCGTACGACAATTGCTGGGAAAGGATTTTAGTTTTACGGCCGGCAGCACAGCGGAGCATACAGGTATCTGGTTTGAATTACTGAAAGAAAACCGGGATGTCAGGAATAATTACCTTACCTGGTTGCCTTTTGCCAATATCAATAAAACCTGGCGGGAAAAACTCAGCCTGACTTTTGCCTACCGGAGAAGTATCCGTCGTCCGGGTATCGGGGAACTGAATCCTACGATTGATTTCTCCGACCCGTATAATATCCGCTTTGGTAATGCTGAACTGGAAGCTTCCACCTCGGATAATTTTGATTTTATTATCGGCAGAACCAAGACCAAATACTTTGTTAACCTGGGATTTGGTTTCAACAAGGTGGAAAATATTTTCAGTCAGGTCCGGACCTTATTGCCGGACGGGAAAACCCAGATTACCTGGGAAAATATAAGCGACCGGAAAGAGTTTGAAGTCAGTACCTGGAATGGAGTGACACTTTCCAAAAAGCTTCGGGTTAATTTCAGTTCCAGTTATACTTACAATATGTACAGTGCTTTTGATAAAGCCGTACGCCGTTTCAGGGATGGGGGATCTTTCACCTCAAACCTTAACTTTATCTATAACCCTACGGATATGTGGAGCTTCAACGGGGGATTTAATATCAACCGCTTTGCTTCGGCCCAGGGATTTGCCCGCTGGAATACCAGTATGAATATGGGACTGATGCGTCGCTTGTTCAATAAACGGATGACCTTTACGCTGAGTACGGTGGATCCTTTTGTAAACCAGCAACGCCGTACGTTTACTTACGGTACCAATTTCAATCTGGAGAGTTATAGCCTGACCCGCACAAAGAATTACCGGTTTACAATCGGGTATAATTTCAGCAACGCGCCGAAGAAGAAAAGTCAGAAGACCTGAAGCGGGAAGATGATTTACTGAAGCAAGTAAAAAGTCAAAAGTAAAAAGTAAAAAATCCTAAAGGGGGTAAAGTTCCACTAAACGTCAAACGACTAAAAAACTAAACAACTAAACCTTTCTTGTTATTAATAAGGATACACTGGTAACCTGCAATCTTTTCTCCAGCATAATGGCTTCTTTCAGTTTGCCTTTCGGCACCGGGACCCGGATCACCCCATAGTTATTATTTTCTTTATAACAGATCTCCAGTACATGCAATGGGCCAGCATCGTACAGATCAGCCGTTTGAAATACCCGGTTACCCGCATTAAACGGATATGTTTTTCCATCAATAAGTACCTGGTGCTGGCTGACTTTCACTTCTTTAGTCTTTTTATATCGAAAAGGAATAAGCAAACAGAGTAGCCGGGATATGCCCCCTTTCTTAAACAACTCCCATTTGGCAAACTGTTTCCATTCAGCGTTGTCATAGAGCCAGTTAGTTAACCAGTTGTCATTTTTTCCAGGCATTACCATCCTCATCAATTTGGTCGTAATTTAGCGGAATGAAACTCGACTATCAATACCTGCTGGTGGGTAATTTTGATCCTCAATCAAGGGTTTGGATTTACCAATGCAACCGCCTTTTTTCACTAAGTGAGGCTTTTGAAGTGGAAGATATCCTGAAACAATTTACCGGAAGTTGGTTGAGTCATGGTACTCCGGTGAAAGGAGCGGCCTATTTATTTTTCGGTCAGTTTATTGTATTAATGGCGGATGAAACTGCTTCCGGAGTAAGCGGATGCAGTACAGATACATCGGTCCGGCTGATCAAGGATATCGAACAGCGGTTTGGTGTAACCTTATTTGACAGGTTATCGCTGGCATTTGTTGTAAAGGATAAGGTGGAATTACTGCCGCTTTCCCAGTTGCCTTATGCAGCAGAAAACGGTTTTATAAACGGAGATACCCTCTACTTCAATAACCTGGTGCAGACAAAAAAAGAATTGGAAACTAACTGGATCATACCGGTAAAAGAAAGCTGGCTGGCGAAGAAAATTGAATTTTCAGGACCTGTTTCTTAATTTTGTACCATAGGTAAACCTGCCGGCCGGCAGGGCTTCGGAGTATAAAATGCTCCTTCGCTAAAGCTTCGGAGTATAAAAGCGGAAGTAGCTCACCTGGTAGAGCGACAGCTTCCCAAGCTGTAGGTAGCCGGTTCGAGTCCGGTCTTCCGCTCATAATTGGCTTAGACGTATAGAAGAACTTTACCCGCTTTAAGATTTTTTACTTTTTACTTTTGACTTGCCTCTGTAAACAATCTCCCTCCTTTAGTACTCATTCCATACTCGCTGCCACCATCTCCGCAATATCCAGCACCTGCACACTGTCTTCTTTTTCCGCCAGCTTAACTCCATCTGTCATCATGGTATTGCAAAACGGACAGGCGGAAGCGATAAACCCGGCGCCGGTTTCCAGGGCTTCATTGCTGCGGTCGATATTGATCCGGCTGCTGCCTTTTTCTTCTTCCTTAAACATCTGGGCACCACCGGCACCGCAGCAAAGACCATTGCTTTTGCAACGCTTCATTTCCACCAGTTCGGCATCCAGCGCTTCGAGCACTTTACGCGGGGCTTCATAGATATTATTGGAGCGTCCGAGATAACAACTATCGTGATAAGTGATCTTTTTTCCTTTGAAAGAACCACCTTCCTTCAGTTTGATTTTCCCTTCATCGATCAATTGCTGCAGCAAGGTTGTATGGTGGATGACTTCGTAATTACCCCCGAGGGCAGGGTATTCATTCTTCAGGGTATTGAAACAATGCGGGCAGGCCGTGACGATCTTTTTGATTCCGTAATTATTCAGGAGCTGGATGTTCTGGTAGGCCATCATCTGGAACATGAATTCATTGCCTGCGCGACGTACCGGGTCGCCGGTACACATTTCTTCTTTACCCAGGATGGCATAATTGATACCGGTTTTATTCAATATGGTGGCAAAGGCCTTCGTGATCTTCTGGGCGCGCTGGTCAAAACTTCCGGCACATCCCACCCAAAATAAAATATCCGGTTGCTGGCCACTGGCCATTAATTCGGCGACGGTTCTGATTTGCATAAACAACATGCATTATTTCAAGGCAATATTACGTATTAAACGTTTCTGAAAATCGGGGTGGGAGGGGTTTCTGCTGGTGGACAGGAATTTCCGTTGTAATCAGTAATTACAATGACTAAATTTGCCCGAAAATGGGCTGTTAAACCCTATATTGCCAAAATTATAAACGCTCCATATTTTTGAAGGAACCCTGACGAATGAAGAAATTTTTTCAAAAACTGCTCAACTGGGAACACTGGAATTTTTATGTGCTTTATGCACCGATAAGTCCGGTCTGGATCTGGTACTGCCTGCGCAGCGGCTCACTCTGGTTTTTCAGTTCTTCCAATCCTACGATCACTTTTGGCGGATTTGAAGGGGAAGGCAAGAAGGAAATGTATGACCAGTTGCCTGAACACCTGATTCCCCGCACCATTTATATCCGGCATGATCTTCCTTTTGCAGAAGTAAAAAAGGAGGTGGAAGCGGCCGGGTTTACCTATCCCTTTATTGTTAAGCCCGATGTGGGCATGAAAGGAATATTATTCCGGAAGATCGATACGGAAGAACAACTACAAAAGTATCATGAGCATATCCCGGTAGAGTATATCGTACAGGCATTGGTGGATTGGCCGGTGGAAGTGAGTGTGTTTTATTACCGGCATCCGGACCAGGCAAAAGGAACCGTCAGTGGGTTTATTCATAAGGAATTACTGCATGTGGTGGGAGATGGGCAATCCACGTTGCAACAACTGGTGGAAACCCATCCCAGAGCAAAGTTCAGACTGGAGGAAATGAAGCATCGCCATGGACACCGTTTTCAGGAATTGATTCCGGACCAGGAAATCTTTTTCCTGTCCCATGCCGGTAACCACAACCGCGGCGCCCAGTTTACCAATCTGCACAATGAGATCAATGAGAAAATGCATGAACTGTTTGATGAACTGAGTCATCAGACCAGCTTCTATTATGGCCGTTATGATATCAAGACCACTTCAATTGAAGATCTGAAGCAGGGAAAAAATATCAGCATCCTGGAGTTCAATGGCTGCGGGGCCGAACCGAATCATATTTACGATTGCGGCATGCCCCTCTGGAAAGCCTATGCCACATTACTCAAACACTGGAAAGCCCTGTACCAGATCAGCCGGTATAATCATAAGAACGGGACACCCTACTGGTCGTACAAGAGGGGGAAAGATTTTCTGAAGGAGTCTAACAAACATTTCAAATTACTTGAACAGTACGATTGAGCTAGAGGCTAGAAGCGAGAAGCTAGAAGGACATTAAAGTAGCGTGTTTCTGACTGTATTGTTTCTTCCCTCATCACGCCCCCTTCTCGCTTCTAGCTTCTAGCTTCTTGCTTCTAGCTTCTTGCTTCTAGCTATCTTTACACCATGCCTGCGCTTTTAAAAATATTCCTCACCGGTATGCTCGTCAGCTTCCTCGGCTCCCTGCCGCTGGGAACACTGAATATAGCGGCTATGCAGATTTCCATTTCGAGTGGGGTCACGGCGGCGATGTTATTTTCGGTGGGGTCACTGATTGCCGAGATTATTTATGTCCGGATATCACTGGTGGCCATGGACTGGGTACGCAAACAGGACCGGATCCTCAAGGCACTCGAATGGGTGACCTTATTGATCGTAACGGCCCTGGCGATCTTCAGTTTTTATGCGGCCCTGCATCCAAAAGTGGAGAAAAATATGGTGCTGGACAGTCCGTTACCCAAGATAATACTGGGCTTTGTGATGAGTGCGGTAAACCCGGTACAGATTCCATTCTGGTTTGGCTGGAGTACCGTATTGTTTTCAAAAAAAATCCTGTTGCCACGTAATGACCATTATAATACCTATATCCTGGGTATCGGGTTGGGTACGTTTATCGGCAACGCTTTGTTTATTTTCGGAGGCCTCCTGATCGCCAGCAAAATCAATAATAATCAGCATATCCTCAACTGGGTGATCGGGGGCATTTTCGCGTTAACGGCACTGATTCAGTTATGGAAAATTCTGCGGAAAAAGGATGCGGTGCATCAGATGGAAAAACCGGAAGAAGTGGCGAGGCACCTGGAAGAACAAATGGGGCGTTTTGGAATTGATGACGATAAGATCCGTTAATCTAAATAAATAGATATGTCAATTGCCAACTCCTTTATTGCTGAGCTTAAACAGGAAGCCGCAATAACCCGTAAGATGCTGGAACGCGTGCCCATGGATAAGCGAGACTGGAAGCCACATGAAAAATCCATGTCTGTAGGTCGGCTGGCCACCCATATTGCAGAAACAATCCATTGGATCAGTGTTATTCTGGGACCAGACAGGTTTGATTTCGCTGCTAATCCTGCCCCTGTTCGTCATGTGGCAGCCGATACAACAGAATTGCTGAGTATACTGGATCATAACCTGGAACAATCGGTCATTTCGTTAAGTAATGCAACGGAGGATGAACTTGAAAAGGATTGGATCATCGTTCGGGGTGAACAGGAAATCATGCGCAGCCCGAAGAAAGCGGCTATCCGTTCATGGGGGATCAGCCACCAGGTCCATCACCGGGGACAATTATCCGTATTTCTGCGTTTGCTGGATGTACCAGTGCCGGGAGTATATGGTCCCAGTGCGGATGAACGCTGAGGTTCAGAAGCGATAACCGGCTGAAAGGGAAGGGATGAACCGTTTGCCCACATCTTCATTCAGGGAATTAAAGCCCTGGCTCATTTCAATGGTATAGCCAAACCCGACTGAGGGGGCTGTATAAATTCGCTTCCCAAAAACAAAATGATAGCCGGCTTCCAGCATCGGGGTAATCATGATACTTTTCTGACGGGTCTTGCCCTCAAAATCTTCCAGTGAAATCATTATCCGGCCACCTCCGAAGGGATTACTGCCTTTCAGGTTATTGCCAAATGCCCGGCGGTAACCGGCATAAATCCCGAAACCCGTAGATACCGAGTAAGCCTTTTTAGAAGCCAGCTGCCAGGTAATGCCCACACTAAAACTATTCTTGTTATTAAAGTTTTCGCCCCTGGCCGCCACCTTGGTTGTGCCATACCCCTTGCCATAGGATTTAATCATTTCACCACCCAGTTCAAACAGTTGCTGGGAATGGCTCATTACGGATATGAGTAAAAACAGGATTACTAAGTAGGTGGTCTTTTGCATATGACCATAACGTTTTTGAATTGGAAATAGTATAGTTGGCATATTGCTTAATCTACAATAAACAACCGGCAGCCATCAGTGGTGGAAGTCCGGTGTGCCTCATTATCATCCCCCACAAAATAGCACATGCCCTTGCTCAGTTTCATCACCCTTCCATCTGCCAGTTCCGTCTCCATTTCACCTTCCAGGCAAAGAATGATATGTCCTTTGCTGCACCAGTGATCGGCTTTATAACCCGGACTGTATTCCACCATCCGCACCCGGATCTCATTCATATGCTGTACCTGCCACCAGGCCGTGCCGGTTTCACCTGCGTGTTCTTCTTTGGGAATGGAAGACCAGTTTATGGTTTGAAAAGGGAAGTTGGTTAGCTGCATGTTCGTGTGTTTAATAAATGAAAATTGAGCATTGAGCATTGAATATTGAACATTGCTGTTCTTAGAACTTCAATTTTCAACCTGCCTGCCGGCAGGCAGGTATTCATTACGCAATGTTCAATTATCATTTTTGTTGGTCATTGAGCTCAGTTGCCCACAGGTCTCTCTCCTCCGGACTAAACTTCCACGGCGCAAAATTATTCTCCACATTGCTGAACATCGCTGCCCATTCCTGGGGAGAGTTGCTTTCTTCCATGACGAGGTAGCGACGGAGCTGAATGATGATATCGAGCGGGCTGATGCTTACCGGGCATTCCTGTACACAGGCATTGCAGGTGGTACAGGCACGGAGTTCTTCCACGGTTATATAATCGTGTAACAGGGATTTGCCGTCTTCTTTGAATTCTTTGTTGGCTGTGATATTCTTTCCCACGACTTCCAGCCGGTCACGGGTATCCATCATGATCTTGCGGGGGGATAGGAGTTTGCCGGTCTGATTGGCCGGACAAGCCGCTGAACAGCGTCCGCACTCGGTACAACTATAAGCATCCATCAGGTTCTTCCAGCTGAGGTCCAGTACATCTTTAGCGCCGAATTTCTGGGGAGCCGGTTGATCGCCGGTGGGCGCCAGTTCGGGCTGCATGGCATATAATACTTCCTGCTGTATGGATGGCATGTTTTCCATTTCACCCATGGGTTTGAGTCGCGCAAAATAAGCGTTCGGGAAAGCCAGGATGATATGCAGGTGTTTGGAATAGGGGAGATAGTTCAGGAAGGCAAAGATCCCCGCGATATGCAGCCACCAGCAGATGCGTTCAAGGGCGATAAGACTGCCCTCACTAAAGCCGTTCAATAACGGTTGCAGGAACTGCGAGATCACAAAATTACCCGTGGGATGGGCGGCATAGTGCTCAGATCCGAGTTGTTGCAATTGCGTGTCGGCAGCATTCATGATCAAAAACAACGACATCAATACGATCTCGGTAATCAGGATATAGTTGGCATCACTGCGGGGCCAGCCATTGAGGTCCTTGCTGACAAAACGTTTCAGCTTAATCACATTCCTGCGCACCAGGAAAATCACACAGGCCACCAGTACGGTCAGGGCCAGGATTTCAAAGCTGTTGATCAGAAAGGTATAGAGACCTCCGAGTGGGGCGGCAAACAAGCGGTGCTGACCGGTGATGCCATCGAGTACAATCTCGAGGACTTCAATGTTAATGATGATAAAGCCGGCATAGACAAAAAAGTGCATCACTGCCACGAGCGGGTTCCGGAACATTTTTTTCTGCCCAAAGGCCAGGAGCAGGAGATTTTTCCAGCGCTGGGAGGGGTTATCGCTGAGGTTCTCCGGTCGTCCGAGATGGATATTGCGGGCGATCTCACGGGCTTTTTTGGTAAACAAAAAAATAGCCACTGCGCTGAGGAGGATGAAAAGTAGCTGTTGGATGATTTGCATAGCCGTTGATTACGCTGCTAATTTAAGGGATATGCGCCACGGAATGAACAAGTGTTAGCTACAAAGATTTGCCTGCGGCAAAATAGGGTGGCCACGAAACCACACAAAACCACACAAATAATACAAAATACAGAAAGGCAAGCCACGGATTTCATGGATATGCACGGATTTTGATTGCCTGCGGCAATAGGGTGGCCACTAAAACACACAAAGGGACACGAAAAAATCCCGCAAAGCTTTTAAGACTATTCGATACAAGTAGCCTTTTTAAATATTCGGACAGTCTTTTATTCTTTGCGGGATAATATCTTAAGAGGCGGAGAGTCAATCAGTGTCAATCCGTGTGATCCGTGGCTAAAAACTGCCGCCAGGCAGGTTCCTGGCTGTTCCTTTCGTGTCCATTCGTGTGGTTTTGTGGCCCATATCTTTTTTGCCGCAGGCAAACCCATCCATGGCCATAATAACCGCGAAGCGGGTATGACATCAAAAGTGGAGCGCATGCAACCTGAACTTTCCATTTCCGTATTCGAGGGAGGGTGTTGGAAATTTAAAGGCACTGAGTACGGTGAAGAGGAATTTCAGTCCTTTTTTATTCGTCTTTATTTTGGTGAGATCAATATCCGGGGCCAGGAACCATTGCCGGTAGCGTTTGATATCCGGCCGGTTGAAAATGATAGTGCCGTTCTCATCCTTCCCGATATTTTCGGTGCCGCCAAATAAGCCTTCAGCTCCATAACCTACAGACACCGATAACCAATCCGGCAGCCGGCTGTTTTTAAAGAAGGATTTCAGGTTGGCACTGGCCCAGTAGGTCTGGCCATTATAATCTTTCAGCATCCGCTCTGCCAGTGAATTACCAAATAGTTTATCGCTTCGCTGATTGAGTTCCGGATCATTGTAATTTTTTTTGTGAAAGGAGAATTTGAGTTTGATCCGCTGCTCATCCCAGGCCAGTTCCTGTGCCACCAGGGCACCACTGCCGAGTACATTGGCCGAAAAATCGCCCCAGCTCCAGCCCCAGCCGGTACTGAACCCATCCAGCACTTCGATCACCGTCTGGTACATGGCCCCGCTCATACCGCCGATCCATATCCGCTTTTTGCGGTCCATTCCCGCCCATTGCCACATTTTCATACTGCCATAGCTTTCGATATAAGCACTATAGAGATGACCGACCTTGTCCACCTGTTTCCACTCCCGCCAGTCGTTAAACGTATGGAATTTGCTTTGCGGATAGTTTTTATACCAGGAATGATAAAGTCCGATCATGGTGCCCCCGTAACCCAGCACATTGGCCCCGCCGATTATCCAGGTTCGTCTTCGTTTTTGTAGTGGCGAAAGCAGGGGATCAGGAATTTTCGTATGAGCTTTTATAGTATAAAATTCTGCTTTTACCAGGGTGGTTTTCCGCATGGAATCGGGGACCAGTTGATCCGACTGAAGGGTACTGTCCTGTGCAGCCAGGGAAAATGAAAAAAAGCTCAGCAGGAGAGTGATTAACCCGGCAGGGATTAACCGTTTTCTCCCGGTATAAACGGGCCGGATCAAAAAAGCATTTGCATTTGCCGGGTTCATCTGACAAAAATACGTTTTAGGGATGCTTTTCAGTTTTTAAAAAGCTAAAATTCAATAACTTTCCATTTTATAATCAAACCTTATAACGATATGGACGCCACAATCCAAGCAAAGATCGATACCTGGCTGAGCGGGAATTTTGACGAAGCCACCAAAGCCGAGATAAAAAAACTGCAGGCAGAGAACCCCAACGAACTGGCCGATGCCTTTTACCGGAACCTCGAATTCGGTACCGGCGGTCTGCGCGGATTGATGGGAGTAGGTACCAACCGGATGAATAAGTATACGGTGGGGATGGCCACACAGGGTTATGCAAACTATTTGAATCAGTGCTTTAAAGGAGAGGTTAGCGTTGCTATCGCCCATGACAGCCGCAACAACAGCCGCTTCTTTGCCGAAACTACGGCCAATGTATTTGCGGCCAATGGCATCAAAGTATATTTATTTGAAGCCCTGCGTCCGACGCCTGAATTATCTTTTGCCATCCGTACCCTGAAATGCCAGGGTGGCGTGGTTTGTACCGCTTCGCATAATCCGAAAGAATACAACGGGTACAAAGCTTATTGGGACGATGGCTCTCAGCTCGTGCCCCCGCATGATAAGAATGTGATCAAGGAAGTGGACAAGATTGCCTCCGTTGATGAAGTGAAATGGAGTGGTGGTGAAGCCAATATTGTCCTGATCGGTAAGGAAATGGATGATCAGTATATGGATATGGTGAAGGAACTGAGTGTGTATCCCGAAGTGATCGCCAAACACAAAGACCTGAAGATCGTCTTTACACCGATCCACGGAACCGGTATCACCCTGATGCCCCAGGTGCTGAAGAAATTTGGTTTTGAAAACGTACATATCGTAAAAGAACAGGAAGTGCCGGATGGCAATTTCCCCACCGTCGCTTATCCCAATCCGGAGGAGAGCGAGGCCATGAGCCTGGGGTTGAAACTGGCTGAATCAATAGATGCGGATATTCTTTGTGGTACGGACCCCGATGCGGATCGTTTGGCCATTGGTGTAAAAGATTCTCATGGTAAATGGGTGTTAATGAATGGCAACCAGACCGCCGTACTGGCTTTTAATTACCTGATCGAAGCCCGGAAGACCAAGGGTATTGCTCAGCCGAATGATATGGTCATCACGACCATCGTGACCACGCCGATGATCGATGCCATTGCCAAGGGAAATAACCTGGCCTGTTACCGGGTACTCACCGGGTTCAAGTGGATCGCCGACCTGATCCGCCAGAAAGAAGGAAAAGAAAACTATATTATAGGTGGTGAGGAAAGCTTTGGGCTGATGATCGGCGATAAGATCCGGGATAAGGATGGCATCAGTGCCGTAGCCCTGCTTTGCGAGATGGCCGCTTACGAAAAAGAAAAAGGCCGCAGTCTCTACGAAAAAATGATCGACCTCTATGTGCAATATGGCTATTACAAAGAGAACCTGATCTCCATTACCAAGAAAGGCATGGACGGACAGGCACAGATCGCGGCCATGATGGAAGCCTACCGCAGCAATCCGCCCAAGTCGATCAATGGTTCACCAGTGGTACAGTTGCTCGATTACGAACTCAGCAAAGGAACCAATCCGCAAAATGGCGATAGCTGGGCCATCGACCTGCCCAAGTCAAACGTACTACAGTTCATCCTCGAAGACGGCAGTATTATCTCTGCCCGTCCGAGCGGCACCGAACCCAAGATCAAGTTCTATTTCAGTGTGAATGCGAAACTGAACAGTGCGGCTGAATTCGACCAGGTCAATACGGCCATGGATGAAAAGATCAAGGCGGTGATTGCGGATATGAAGTTGTAGTCGTTGTTCTTTTTCTTGCTCATGCTTCGGCACGCTCAGCATGACACGAGCACCGGTTCTCTTTGTTGACGGGCTGCTCTTGTCATGGTGAGCTTGTCGAACCATGACGAACCATTAGGCTGATTTCCGTTTTCTTATTGTATTTTTGGTCCGCTTATGAGACCAACAGAAGATACTTACCGGCACAAAGGCTTGCGCAAGAAACTCGTGGATACCGTACGTGGCAAAGGCATCACCAATGAAGACGTACTAAATGCCATCAATACGATTCCCCGTCACTTTTTCCTGGAATCCGCTTTTGATGAACTGGCTTATGAAGACCGGGCCTTCCCGATCGGGGAGGGACAAACTATTTCTCAACCTTATACCGTCGCTTACCAGAGCCAGTTGCTCGAACTGAAGAAGTTTGACAAGGTACTGGAGATCGGCACCGGCAGTGCCTACCAGGCCGTGGTGCTGGCCGAACTGGGAGCACAAGTCTATACGATCGAGCGGCAGAAGAAGCTTTTTGATTCCAATAAGCTTTTCCCGCTCCTTAAAAAATATCCAACGATTAAATTCTTTTACGGTGACGGTTATGAAGGGCTTCCCACATTCGCCCCCTTCGATAAAGTCATCATCACCGCAGCCGCTCCGGATGTGCCGCCCAAACTCATCGATCAGCTGAAAGTAGGGGGGATGATGGTGATACCGGTAGGCGCAGGAGAAGTGCAACTGATGAAGCGTATTACTAAACTCGAAGGCGGGGCACTGAAGGAAGAAGTGTTTGACCGGTTCTCTTTTGTTCCTATGATCGAAGGGAAGAATAGTTAGCCAATTACCTATTGGTGTAACCCTGTTCTTTTCTATATAGGGCCAAGATGTTTCCTCCCATTTTTATGTGGTTTTCAGCAAAGAATCCGTTTTTTTTCTGCCCGGGGTGGGTGGTTGCACAATCACGGGATTAAAGTAGTATCCTTTGCCAAAAAAAGGAATGGGAGAAATGCTAACTTTGAATTATGTACGTAATTACGTACATTTGAGTGTACATAATTATGAAACCATGCAGGCAATATCAATCACCCAATTGAGAAATAATATCAAAAAGTACCTGGACGAGGTCTCTAACTCTTCTGATATTATAGTGGTGTCCAGGGCGGCCGAAGAGGAAGCCGTGGTTATTCTTTCATTGAAAGAGTATAATTCACTTACCGAAACCGGTCATCTGCTTTCCACAGCAAAAAACAGGCAGCGTATACACGAATCGATCGACCAATTAAAGAATAAAAAGACCCGTAAGTTTAAGCTTTAACCTGAATTATGAATTTTGAGTTTACAGAAAATGGTTGGGAGGATTTTCAATACTGGGTTGAAACGGACAGTTCTATAGCCGGAAAAATCAAAGACCTGTTAAATGAAATCAGGAAAACACCATTTCACGGGACAGGAAAGCCTGAACCACTCAGACACGACTTAAAAGGATTTTGGTCCAGGCGGATTACCGGTGAGCACAGGTTGGTTTATAAAGTGGAAGGGAAAAAAGGGGCTGATCAAAAATGTTATGTCATTCAGTGTCGCTTTCATTATGATTGATGATTCATCTCACCAACAGGCAAAAATAAAGCGTGGTAAATTACGAATCAGTCAGTATAAAGTTCAATAAAGGAAAAACATATATCAGTTTGTCCAACCAGCGCCAGACTATAATGAAATTATTTTTTGCAATGGGTTATATACGTAGTTACCTTTCTGTTTTCTCTTTTTTGTGTCTTGTTTCCCTGGCAGAAGCACAGCCTCTTGGCGAATTTGATGTCCGCCGGGGCGTAGCTCCTTTTTTGCTGGGCTCTGTTCGTACCCAACTGGACAGTTCTATTCAGCTGGTTCAGAATGGGGAGATGAATTACAAAGGCAGAACCGAGGTTGATTATGCTTATTATGGATTGACTGACCGGCCGTTTAACCTGGAGGGTGTTACCTTTAAAAGCGTTCAACTTACTTATGTGTCCGATACGTTGATAAGGGTGATGTTCTATAACCATTATTCTGCCAGGCTTTTTCCAGATCACAATAAAAGAGGAAGGAATGAATACCGGAAACTGGGTTTTGTGTTAACCACAAAGTGGCAACGGGCTGGTAGCCAAAAGATATTCACCCAGTCGCCTGACAAACTGATCGTTTCCCGTGGCTTCCAGTGGGAGACCGATACTGTCCGAATGAAACTGGCTTTGTATGTGGATAGAACGAAAATACAACCGCTTACCGATGTTTCGGTAACCTGGGAACTACCCCGTTATGATTAACTGGTAGTACGAAATCGGGTAACTGCATAATAGATGAAAGGCTATTTAACGTGAACGGAATCCGCAATCAACCGCGTCGAATTCAAAAAAAGTGCCTTTACCCGCTCACCTTGCTCTATACTCTCTTTTTTATCGGGGTGAAAATACCAGTAATTATAAGTGGTGAACTCTTTTATTCCATTCAGTAGTTCGTCTAATTTCCGGATCATTTCCAAATCGGCCGGGGCAATCGTTCCCATATAAAAGTGCAGGGTGATCTGGGGGCTGCTCCGCTGGTAGCTGGAGTTGCTGATTTCGTAGAAGTTGTTGTAAATATAATCGAGCACCGGCTGGTAAAAGGCAGCCGGGTCATCAGCGGCTGAATTACCGCTGATCTCAACCAGTAATTGCGGGAAATCGATGATGATCTGCGGGGTGTTTTCGGTTGCTTTTTTACTGTACATGCAAACTGGTTAAAAAATAAATTTACGGTAAAGCAGGAACAGGGAGAAGTAAAATCCTTTAAGCCGGCAATGCAGATCTGCATCAAATAGGCCGGTGCATATGGGGACATGTTTTTTTTGCCATTTATTTAATAGTACATATTAAATATCAACCTTGTTATTTAGCTTTATAGGGAAACAATAAACCAACCAACCATGCGGAACCTCATTTTTTTCATGCACACTTCCCTCGATGGGTTTGTAGCCGGACCAAACGGTGAAATGGACTGGATCCGTTTTGACGACGATCTATTTGATTTTGTGGGCACCATGACGGACAAAGCGGATACGGCCCTTTATGGCAGGGTGACTTATGAGATGATGCAGGGCTACTGGCCTACAGCCGGGGATAAACCCAATGCTTCCAAACACGACAAAGAACATTCGGCCTGGTATAGGCAGGTGTCGAAGATTGTATTATCCCGTACCCTTAGCGGGGAAGGACTGGATAACACCACCGTCATCAGCGACCAGCTGGCGGAGACGATCAACCGGATCAAGAACCAGGACGGGAAGAATATCCTGATCTTTGGAAGTCCCCGTGCATCGTACTCTATTTTAGGGTTGGGACTGATCGATGAATTCTGGGTGTTTGTCAACCCGGTTTTACTGGGAAAGGGAATGCCGCTGTTTAATAATGTGAGGGAAACGACAAAACTGAAACTGGTGGAATCCAAAACTTTTTCCTGTGGGGTGATTGCGTTGCATTATGAAAGGGTCTCAGAATAGTTGTCCTTTTATAAGGTCTGTTTTTTCAGGTTTACTTAATGGAGATTTCAATACCAAGACTAAGAAATAGTTTTTTATCAGTAAATTCCGGTGTTAAGCGCGTTGATATATTCTCATCCAGTAAATCAGGGAGTTGTTTCGCGAGGATGTCAAAACGGAGATTAAGGGGAACTTTCTGCTGACTCCATTTTTCAAAAGGTAAATTACATCCAAGTCCCCAGGTAAACCCTTTTCGTCTGTCTTTTGTCGCATAACGATCCAGTGGGTTAGCAGGTCCCTGCCTTGTTTCTGAAAAATACCCCAACCTCAGTGATAAAATATCAAGTGCTGTGGCTTCCAGACCCAAACCAGCCATCGTCTGATATTCAGATTCTTTTGTATAGTTTTTCCGGGTTTTCAGATAATTGCCATATTGGATACTGGCTGTCAGACTTAATTCCTGTGGTTGCTCTTTTAACTTTTTCCCTTTTTGGGCAAATGGCAGGCTGAGAGGAGTGGAAAACCGGTAAGCGGAACCCAATCGGAGAATGGTGGGCATGTCCCTGTATTGAATTACGGTCTCATTGGCCCGTTGAATGATCTCCCCGTCAAGCAAGGTATTGTAAAGACTGGCTGCGAGTCGGAGTCGCTGATTCATGACCTTGGTGGATTTGAAAAGGCTTACCGCTTTGTCATAAATAAGGCCGGTATTGACCATGAAATTCTTCGCTGTCGTTTTTCCCTCTATTTCCATTTCGCGTAAAAGGTTGCCGGAGAGTCCGGCGTACAGGTGCTTTCCGATTTTGTAGCCGGCGATAAAGGAGTATACGTGTTGTGCTTTTTTATCCGTGTCAAAATCCTGGTTGCCGATCTGGGCATTCCAGTATGATTCCGGATCGATCCAATGATGGGTGGCGATGCCCAGGGTTAATTTATCCGTCACTTTATAGCTGATGCCGCCTGCGGGATAATATGATTTTGGATAGGTTCCATGTCCTTTGGTATAATTGAGAGCCACCTGGATCTTTTCTGTTCCGGGGGCAATACAGGCCGGATTTTCAAAAGCTGTTCGTATCCCATCCAGCGTGATCGAGTTTTTACCCAACGCTTCCGCCCGGGCACTATTGGTGACATCCGAAAGTACCCCCTCATAATTGGTGGGAATAATAAATACAGTACTTTGAGTTTGAGCGGTAATTGAACAAGTGATAAACAAGCCCGCCAGCAGGAGTATAGTTTTTTTCATTTCAGTAATAATTTAACCGTATTGTTCCCTTTCCCTGGCAGCCGCATTTACATTCATCCTGACTGGCTTCATGCATTATTGGTAGTTAGAAAAGGATTGACCATACAAATTAAAGTTGAATAGCCGGGTGGGGGAGTACTCCATTTGGATAGTTTTTTATGCTTCATTATTTCTTGCCCGTCAGTAAGTTGCATTCTGGCCGGTCCCTTTCCCACGACTTAAGTCCCATTTAATTATTTTATTTCCAACACTTTACCGTAGCAGACACGACACATCATATGGATTTCTTCGCAAATCCTTCGGGTTTTCATTGACAATACCTAAGGGTTTTGCGAAGGATTCCCGAACAAAACCCGAAGGAATCCCGAACGAAAGATGTGCCAGCGTATAATGTCCTGTACTGAAAAAAGTTGACAGGTGACTGGGCCTACTTACAACTTATAACTTACCACTTACAACTCTCCCTCAGGTATAACCCAAAAAGGGTGTTGCGGGGGTGGGTAAATGTTCTACATTTGGTAGTGGCAGATTTATATTTTATTTATCAGTTTGAGATTTAAATTCGGAAATTGTTCCGGCTTCAAGTTATAGTGAAATCCAAATTTATCGATAAACAGCGTTAACTGATTCCACAGGTAGTCGGGTGTATAACAAAGTGTAAACAATATATATATTCATACTATTTCATACAAATGCTTAATTCCTGTAAAATATTCCACAAAAGGCCGGGATTTATTTTAATAGCATTTATTTTATTAAACAATGTCGTAGCAGCACAGGCGCCATCCTTATACTGGGAACAATACTACGGGGGAAGTAAAATTGATTTTCTTGGACTAATTTTAAAAACGACCGATACAGGGTATGTTATTGGCGGACATGGCCAATCTACGGACGGGGATTTTAACGGTATTAATAACGGGTCAACGGATTTTGAAGTACTCAAGTTGGATGTGTGTGGCAGAAAGATATGGAGTAATATCTCCGGTGGGAACGCATTAGATCTGCTTTACTCAATAAAAGAAACCAAAGAACATGGCTTTTTACTTTCTGGCTATACTACTTCCACCAATCTTCAAAATGGGTACCATGGGGGAGCTTCAGATGCCATCGTAGTTAAACTGGATGCGAATGGGAATACACTATGGTTGAAAACATTCGGAGGATCAAATGTGGACTTTCTGCACAATTCCATTTTTTTAGCCGATTCTTCCTGTATGATCGTTGGCTGTACCACGTCAACAAATGGTGATGGGGACCCTCAGGCTGCCAGTAAAAATGGATGGGTATTAAAATTGGATAAAAACGGGAATGTGTTATGGAAAAAATTCTTTGGTAATACAGGAAGTATTCTTTACGATATTGTTGCCTCTGATGATGGAGGGTTTTTTATATGCGGTACGATTACAATTGCTGGATTTTCCAACGTTTTATTGGTAAAGATTGACGATATGGGAAACCAGCTATGGGAAAATAATTATGGAGGGTCAGGTGCGGAATTTCCCTATAGTATGAAAAAAACAATGAGTGGTGGATATATGCTCATTTGTAATACAAAATCCAATGATGGTGATGTGACCGGGAATCATGGCGACCAGGATGCATGGGTAGTATGTGTGGATGGTGATGGTAACCTGCTTTGGCAGAAATGCATGGGGGGCTCAGCATTAGAACTAATGCGCAGTCTGGCGGTATTGGCGGATGGTACCTATGTATTCAGTGGTTACAGTAATTCTGTTGACGGTGATATTACTCAAAATACCGGAATGTCTGTTGGGTTCGCTTTTTGCCTCGAAAATACAGGGGGCTTAATATGGACCAGGTGTTATGGAGGCAGTAACAGGGATGAGTTTTATGGAGCGGAAAGCAGCCCGGATGGTTCTGTATGGTTATCTGGTATAACAAGTTCTTCTGATGGGGATATTAGTGGCAACCATTCCAGCGGCGATTTTATGTTACTAAAGTTACTTAATAAAATAACCAGAACAATAGATACCGTACAATGCAGTCCTGTAATGATAAATAATGTCTTATTTACCAGGGATACAGTGTACGTTGATACCTTGCAAGATATTTGTAACTATGATTCTGCCTTCATTCGCTATAATATAACCATCCAGCCTGAATCTGTAAGATCAATCAATGATACTACCATCCATTTCAGGGAACAGGTTGTTTTAACTACCACAGCTTCGGGACCAATAACCTGGATAGGTCAAGGATTAAGTTGCTATACTTGTCTTTCTCCAATAGCCAATCCAGCTAATCGGATAAATCAATATATTGTAAAAACGGGTAGTGGGAATTGTACTGTAGCTGATACAGTAATAATCAACGTTAAACCAACCGACACTTTATTTGTTCCTACCGCATTTACTCCGAATGGTGATGGCAAAAATGATATTTTTAATGCGCTGGGTGTTGTTACTGATTTTTATATGGAAATCTACAATCGCTGGGGTGAACGAGTATTTTCTACAAATTCTTTACTAACCGGATGGGATGGCACGAATAAAGGAATTGTTCAGGCATCCGGCACATTCGCCTATTATATCAGATATAAGAACCAGTCGGACAAGATTAAAGAATTGAAAGGTACAATATCACTTATTCGATAAACGTTGGTCTGTTTATTGTTTTCGATATATTGCTACCTGTTTTCCATAATACCACTGTGTTGCACGAAACTAAAGAAGCTGCATTAAAATGTAAATTAGAGAAGCCGGACATCGAGGGAAAAATAAAATGGAAGGGTGCATGATTCTTTTTTTTCATACTTGTTAAACCTTTTAATGGGATTGACCATTTTCTTATAGATTCAAGAATTAAATCAAGGGATAATGAAAGATTTTAATAAAATTGACAAAATCGTTTGTTGCCTGTTTTATTGCCTGTTAATATTTGTTGTGAGTTGTAATAAGCCTTCTTACAGGGTCATCACAATGGCTGCTTATCCTGATGTGGCCAAAAGCCGCCTTGTTGATTCTCGGTATATACTCTATCATCCCGTTACTGTGTTTTTGGAAGAGACAAGGAGAAAGGAAGGGCAGCTGGGTTATGGTTTATAGCTATTTGAACCGGCTACTATCATTTCTGGCAGGTTTGTTTACCTTTAACGTATGATTCTAAGGCTCATAGTCAGACCCGCATTGCTCATATTTTTTATTACAATTTTTTTATGTAAGCCTGGGGTAAGCCAAACACGCTTATCTGAAGTAAGAACTTACTTTAGTAATGGTAAAGTTATTCATTATGTTACAGGAAACGCGGACAGTCTGATCAAGGTGATAGTTTCAGCTCCAGGCCCCCTCCCTGATTCTGTAATGACATATCGCGGGAAACTGTTGGATGGTCCGGCCCTGCTATTGTTTGAAGATGGTTCGAGAAATGAACAGCGGTACTCAAAAGATGAAATTATAGCTGAACGGTTGACAAATGCTCAAAATGAACTATTGTATTTATTTCCTTTTGATACCCTAAATCTGGAGAAGACAATAATACGGATATCGGGAGGCAAGGATTTTATTTCAAGGAATACTTATGATACAATTACCATTCTCAACAAAACGATACCTAAGTATAACAGAATGATTTTTGTATCAGGAGCTTCAATAATCGCTATTGATGGAACTTCTTATTTAGTGCATGTTAATGAGTCGTCTGCTAATATAACTGAAATAAAACTCCATGTTCAGATCTTTGGTAAAGCAGACTTGGCTATTAAAGAAGAGATTTTTCGTATTTTGGTGCAATAGTTTATTGTTAAACTATAACATTGAAAAGTAAAACAGGTAATGAAGGGGGTTATTTTTTTATTATTAATTCTGCCGTTTGCTGCTGAAGAAGTTACCCAGCTCCCGGTATTTAAAGCCATTCCTGCACATGATACTGACTTCATGGGGGAAATCGACAATGGCCCTTCTGAAGTACTTCCCGGCTGCAGCTGGTATTGTGGCGGTAATGTTACAGGATTTAAAGCATCCTCCTCGCTGGCTCCTGTAAACAATATTTCGTATTCAGCTAATAAGGCCCACGATTTTGATATAACAACTGCCTGGGTTGAAGGTAAAATTGGTCATGGGATCGGTGAATACATAGAATATACGATTGATATGACTCCTGATAATGCCAGCAAAAACCTGGGTATTACACAAATCATTCTGGCGAACGGCTATAAGAAAACGAAAACGACCTGGCAGGAGAATGCCCGGGTAAAAAAACTGAAAATGGTCGTGAATGGCAAGCCCTATGGAATGCTGGAATTACTGGATGCTTTCGAATTTCAGGTCATTGATATCGGCAAAATCATGCTGCCGCCCCGGAATATCACCACAATCCGATTCGAAATTGTTGAAGTATACCCGGGTTCCAAATTTCAGGATACAGCTATCAGTGAATTGTTGTTCGACGGTGTTGGTGTACATTAATATGCCAATACCCGGAAATGTCCCACCTCACCCCTGACACCTGACTCCCGATCACACAAACTGCTCCAGCAACTCAATCCGCTTCTCCACCGGCGGATGCGTCGAAAACATATTATCCCAGGAGGCTGATTTATGAGAAGAGGGCTTCGGATTATCAAAAAACAATTGGGCCACATCCCGGCTTTCCACCGCTTCAATGGCGGGGTCATTGGAGACTTTGCGTAATGCATTTGCCAGTGCATAAGGCTTCTTGGTCATATCCGCCGCCCCCGCATCAGCGAGGTATTCGCGGCGGCGACTGATACCGAAGCGTAAGAGGAGGGAGATGAAATAGGCTACGGCAGTTATGACAATTGCAATCAGGATGATGGCGCCACTGCCTTTGGAGTCCTTGCTCTTGCGGCTACCGCCGGTAAAGCGGAGACTGCGGAAAGCGAGTTCGGCCAGGAAAGAGAAGATGCCAACAAAAATGATGGTAATGATCAGCACCCGCACATCCCGGTTCTTAATATGGGATAACTCATGGGCGATGACACCCTCTAATTCTTCATCATCCAGTTTATTAATGATGCCTCTAGATAGGGAAATGGAAAACGAACGATGATCGATCCCGCTGGCAAAGGCATTCAGAGAGTCGTCTTCGATGATAAACAATTTGGGCATGGTCATACCCTGGGAGATACAGAGGTTCTCCAGCAGGTTGTAGACCCGTTTATTTTCCGTACGCTCAAGTGGCTTGCTGCCGGTAGCCAGCCTGATAAAGGTTGAATGTCCGGCCCAGGCAATCAGGAACCAAATGCCTACACCCGCTAAAACCAGTGGTGCGGTATTCAGAAATAATTGATTGGGGTCTTCACCATGATCTTCACGGGTAAAATAAACCAATGCGTACAGCATCCCCAGCAATAAAGCCGGAAAGGCAATCAGCAGGAGCGTGGAATTGAAATTATTCCTGCGGATCTGTTTGTCTAAACCTACGTATTCCATGTGCAGTGAGCGGGGACAGCCCTGGATTAAAACTGAATTTTCGGAGGCTCTTCCATCTGCTTGCGGGTATCAGTACCCAGGTCAAACATGATCTCTTTGGCAAATCCGAAATTGCGGGCCACCAGGTTGCCGGGGAAAGATTCCACCGCATTGTTATATTCCGTAGTGGCGCCATTGAAGAAACGACGGGCGGCTGCCAGCTTGTTTTCAATATCGCTGAGCTCTTCCTGTAATTGCAGGAAATTCTGGTTGGCTTTCAGATCGGGATACGCTTCTACCTGTACGCGTAAACCGGAGAGGGCTGAACTCAATTGTTGCTCCGCTACAATTTTGCCATCAATACTCGTGGCACTCATGGCGGCCGTACGGGCTTCCGTGATCCGGGTCAATAATTCTTTTTCGTGGGTGGCATAGCCTTTAACCGTTTCCACCAACTGGGGCACCAGGTCGTGCCGCTGACGAAGCTGTACATCAATATCAGCAAACGCATTCTGGCGACGGTTGCGCAAACGAACGAGGCTATTATACAGGCTGATAAGCCAAAAGACAATCAGGACAATGACGCCGATGATAATTAAGACAGGCATAATGGTGTTTTTAGTTCCTGAAATTAGTCAAAAAAGGAGAAATCACGCAAAACATCGTTTTGTGGATATCGGGGTATTTTACGGCGTAGCCCTGCTCTTTTTAAAGCCGGATAAAGTTGTATATTTCGCTCCTAATTGCTTCTTCATGAGATTATTGCCCTTAGCCACTTCCGTTGTCATTACAGCGGGTCTTGTTTTTGCCCTGAATAAACAATGGGGCGCTGTGCCCCCGATGGGAAAATTTCTTAATCCCCAATATGGGTTCTGGCAGAATGCCGAACCGGTGGGAGCGGATTATGATGCGTCCCTCAGCCTTTCGGGTCTTAAAGGAAAAGCGGATGTATACCTCGATGACCGCCTCGTTCCCCACGTATTTGCAGAGAATGACGAAGACCTGTATTTTATACAAGGATTCCTGCATGCGAAATTCCGGCTCTTCCAGATGGATCTGCAAACCAAGGCTGCTGCCGGGCGTGCCAGCGAAATCGCCGGACCCAAGGCCATTGCCTTCGACCGGGAACAACGTCGCCTCGGGATGGTCTTTGCTGCAGAAAATGCCGTAAAAGAAATTGAAAAAGACCCCGAGTCAAAAAAATTATACGACGCCTACACCAATGGCGTGAATGCTTACCTGGCGGATCTGAAAGAAGCCGACCTGCCCGTGGAGTATAAGCTGCTTAACATTGTTCCGGAGAAATGGAGCAATCTGCGTACCGCCCTTTTATTAAAGATGATGGCGAAAATGCTCTCTTCAGGAACAGAAAGTGACCTGGCCAATACCAATGCCAAATCCATTTTTATTCCCGATGAACTGAAACTGATTTATCCCCAGGTGCCCGATTCCCTGGTGCCGATCGTTCCGAAAGGCACAGTTTTCGATGCCCCGGGTATTGTACCCATTGCCCCGGCCAGTGCAGATTCAATTTATATTGGAAGAAAAGATACAGTTACGGCAAAGGAAATTTCTAAACCGGATATCAATAATGGCAGTAATAACTGGGTAGTGGCCGGGAGCAAAACCGCCAGCGGCTCACCTATTCTTTGCAATGACCCGCACCTGGAACTTTCCCTGCCATCAATCTGGTATGAAATACAATTGCAGACACCGACCAGCAATGCTTACGGGGTGTCTCTCCCTGGAAGTCCCTTCGTGATCATCGGCTTCAATGAAAACATCGCCTGGGGGGTAACCAATGCCCAGCGGGATGTAAAGGATTATTATGAAATCCGGTTCCGCGATGAAAGCAAATCGGAATATTTCTTTAATGGTAAATGGGAAAAGACCACCCTGAAAGAAGAACTCATTAAAATAAAAGGACAACCGGATATGAAAGATACGGTGGCCTATACCGTCTTCGGCCCTGTAATGTTTGATGATAAATTCTCCAATGAGTTGTCCAACAAACGCAACCTGGCCGTACGCTGGGTCGGTCATGATCCCAGCAATGAAGGATTTGCTTTATACAAACTGAACCGGGCGACTAACTATGATGATTATGCGGAAGCCATTAAGGGCTTTCAATGTCCGGGACAGAATTTCATCTTTGCTTCTAAAACCGGCGATATCGCCATCTGGCAACAGGGTAAGTTCCCGGCCCGCTGGGACCGCCAGGGTTTATTCGTGATGCCGGGAGAGGACAGCAGTTATATGTGGCAGGGCTTTATCCCACAGCCGGAAAATCCGCATGCCAAAAATCCGGAGCGTGGATTCCTTGAAAGCGCCAACCAACGGGCCGCTGATTCCACTTACCCGTATTTCATACCGGGCAGTTATCTGACGCCCCGGGGAATCACCATTGAGAATAAGCTGGCCGCTATGAGCAGTATTACGACCAAGGATATGATGGTGCTGCACAGCAATTACTTTAATACGCTGGCCGAAGATGCCCGTGGTATCATGCTTCAGTATGTAAAGGAGAATGAACTGGATCCCGTAGCGAAACGCTTTCTCGGTATTTTCCGTGACTGGGACCTGAATGCCTCCCCCGAATCAAAGGGTCAAACGATCTATCAATGCTGGTGGGATAGCCTGGAAGTGGAAATCTGGAAAGATGAAATATCCCGCAGTACCCAACTGGTACCCTGGCCTGAAGAACAGGTGACCATGGAACTGCTGAAAAAAGATTCCGCGTTGAAGTATATCGATAATATCAACACCGCAGAAAAAGAAACACTCTTTGATGTGGTGACCACGTCCCTGAAGAAAGCCGCTGCTGATCTGGCCAGGAAAGAGGCAGAAGGTAAACTGGAATGGACTAAATTCAAAAACCCCACCGTCTATCACCTGATCAAAGACCTCAAGGGATTTGCCAGGCCCGGTCTTCCGGTTGGTGGCAATGGCAATATTGTCAATGCCGTAACGCATAGTCATGGCCCCAGCTGGCGTATGATCGTTCACCTGACCAATCAGACCGAAGCCTATGGCGTATATCCCGGTGGACAAAGCGGCAACCCCGGCAGCCGGTTCTATGATAATTATGTGGACCAATGGGCTTCCGGTCAGTACAACAAACTCTGGTTTATGAAAGAGGGAGACCGTACGGATAAAAATGTAAAATGGGTGATGAAATTCACCGCCGGAAAATAAGCACCCGAGTTAATCATTCTATAACGGATCAACATGAAATTTATAACAGCCATTATATTAACAGCACTCACCGGTTTTTTTGCCGGTATTCTTTCTTTTTCTCCCTGGTGGGGATTTGCCATCACCACTTTCCTGGTAGCTGTACTCGTACATCAGAAAGGGGGGAAGGCCTTCTTATCCGGTTTCCTGGGTATTTTCTTACTCTGGGCCGGACTGGCGGGGTGGATGGATATGAAGAACAATGGTATCCTGTCACACAAGATCGCGCAAATACTGCCGCTGAATGGAAACAGCCTGTTGCTGATCCTGATTACCGGGGTGGTGGGCGGACTGGTGGCGGGTTTTGCCGCCTTGAGTGGCAGCTATCTCCGGGCTTCCTCAAAGAAATGATGTTAATTCTTTTCTAAGGGTTCTACAGCCATTGGTGTCCTGCACGGCATGGGTTATCTTGCGGCCCTGCATGAGAATAATAGCTACCCTGATTTTACTGTGTTTACTTCCCTGTCACACGTTATTTGCCGGCAAAGTATCGGGTACGGTCACCGATACCAACGGGAAGCCCCTGCCTTTTGCCTCTGTATTTGTGCAAGGCAGCAATAAAGGCACCAGCACCAATGCCGAAGGTCACTATTCGCTCACCCTGGAAGCTGGTGAGTACAAACTGATCTGTCAGTATGTGGGCTATACCCGCCAGGAAAAGAAAATCACGATTACAATCAAAGCGGAGCTGACCGTTGATTTCAGTTTAACCTTACAGGAACTTACCCTTGGCGAAGTGGTTTTAGGAAAAGGGGAGGACCCCGCTTATGAAATCATCCGGCAGTCGATCCGCAAAAGAAAATATTATCTCGCCCAACTGGACCGTTACCGCTGCGAAGTGTATACCAAGGGACAAATGCGGTTGCGGGGATTTCCGAAGAAAGTACTGGGACAAAAGGTAGATTTCGAAGACGGGGATACCAGCAAGCAGAAAATGGTCTATCTCTCTGAAACAGTTTCCGTATATACCGCCGATAAGCCCAATAAAACCAAACTGGACGTTATTTCTTCCAAGGTCAGCGGACAGACCGGCGGCTATGGTCTTGCGGCCCCTGAATTTCTTTCATTTTATGAAAACAATATCCGGGTAGGGGACGGACTGAATCCACGGGGTTTTATATCACCCATCGCCGAGAATGCGCTTAGTTATTATAAATATAAATGGGAGGGTAGTTATACCGAAGACGGGAAGGAAATCAATCATATTAAAGTAATACCCCGCCGAAAATTTGAACCTTTATTCAGCGGGTATATTGATATCGCAGAAGATGAATGGCGGATCCACTCCGTAAAACTGGAACTGACCAAGAGTTCTCAGATGGAAATACTGGATACCCTGCGGATGGAACAATTATACCGGGCTTATGATAAAGACCGCTGGTTTGTGAGCAACCAGGTAATTTATCCGGCCGTTAAAATGCTGGGTTTTGATGTGTATGGCAGTTTTGTCAATGTGTATTCCGCTTTTGATCCGGAGCCGTTGATTGATAAAAAAACATTCAGCAGTACCGTAGTCAGGTATACGGACAGTGCCAATAAAAGGGATGAGGCTTATTGGGAAAAAACAAGACCGGTGGCGCTGATGGCCGACGAAGAACGGGATTATGAGCGAAAAGACAGTATGGAGCAGGTGCGCAAAAGTCCACGGTATAAAGATTCGATCGACCGGAAGAATAATAAAGTCAGTCTGCTCAACCTGGTGTTGCTGGGCGAATCATTTTCCAATTCAAAAAAGAGACAGACAATCAGTATTGCTCCCTTGCTTGAAATGGTCAATTTTCATCCGGCGGAAGGGATGGTACTGAATCCTTCATTTACATTGTTTAAAAGACTGGACACATTGCCGATGGGGCGTCGTTCCTTCAGTATCACGCCTGAATTCCGGTATGGCTTTCTGAACCGTCATTTTAATCCCTGGCTGACATTCCGATATAATTACGGGAAAAAATACAATCAGTCCTTCAGTCTTGCCGGTGGACGAAAAGTATTTCAGTTCAACCCGGACCTTCCGGTCAGCGACCGGGATAATACCTTCAATACACTGGTGTATGAACGCAATATCCGGAAAACCTATGAAGCAGCGTTTATTCGTGGCAGTTACCGCAGCGGGTTGGGGAGTGGTTTTTCCATCGTAACGGGATTTCAGTACCAGGACCGGAAACCGCTGGAGAATATCACGGATTATACCTGGCGCAAAGATGATCAGCGGTCGTATTCACCGAATTATCCGAATGAACAGGTGGCCGCCAATATCCGGCCTCATCAGTCTTTTACCGTGATGCTGGGGATTAACTGGCAGCCGGGTACCCGCTATGTCGAATACCCGGATCGGAAAATAAGCCTGGGTTCCCGTTATCCGAATTTTTCCTTTCAATATACACAGGGTATAAAAAATATATTGGGTAGTGATGCCGATTTCAGCAAATGGAAATTTTATGTGTCGGACAACCTGAACCTGAAACTGAAGGGCCAGTTAAGGTACAGGGCCGGTATCGGAGGTTTCCTGAACAACTGGTCCGTGGAACTGCCCGACTATCAGCATTTCAATGGAACGATCACCCGGTTCATTCCCGAATATCAGCGGAGTTTTATGTTATTGCCACAATACCTGTTCAGCAATACGAATAAATTTTACTCCGAAGCACATATTGAATATAACCTTAAGGGTTTCATCACGAATAAGCTGCCCCTGATTCGCAACCTGAATCTGTACCTGGTGACGGGAGCGAACGGGATCTGGCTGAATAACCAGAAGTATTACTATGAAGTATTCGCGGGCTTCGATAATATCTTCAAACAGCTTCGGGTTGACTTCGTTCAATCTTATCAGAACGGCAAGCCATTTCAACAAGGCATCCGCATCGGGCTGAGCAAACTGAATCTCAGCAGGGGCCGGGAAGACTGGCCATAATCGACTGGTAATCCGCAATAACTGCAGTTCCCCGGAATTTTTGTAATTTTGCAGCACTGAAATGCCCAACCCGGATATTTCAGTGAAGTTTGGTTCAGCCTGCAACTGTCCAATTATTTATTAATTATCCCGTACCTGCGGGATTCAGATTTCGATACTATGGCCTTACACAACCGCGTCTCCCGAAAGGAGCTGAAGGAAGCATTATTGAACGATCCAACCCCGAGGACCACGATTTCCTTTTATTGTTATTTTAAAATTGAAGATCCTGCTGTTTTCCGGAATATGCTATACCGTGAGCTGAAGCAACTGGGTGTACTGGGACGGATCTATGTAGCCAATGAAGGGATCAACGCGCAGATCAGCGCCCCTTCCGTCAACCTGGAAGCTTTACGTACTTACCTGTATACGATCGAACCATTGAATGGACTTCGGCTGAATATTGCTGTGGATGATGATGGTAAATCCTTCTTTGTACTGGATATCAAAGTGCGGAAGAAAATTGTGGCGGATGGCATTGAAGATCCTTCTTTTGATATGGCCAACAAAGGGAAGTATGTGAATGCGGAACAGTTCAACCAGCTTACCGAAGATCCGGATACCGTAGTGATTGATATGCGCAATTATTACGAGTATGAAGTGGGTCATTTTGAAAATGCGATTGAGATTCCTTCTGACACATTCCGGGAACAGTTGCCGATGGCGGCGGATATGATGCAGGAAAAGAAGGAAACCAATATCATCATGTATTGCACCGGGGGCATCCGTTGTGAGAAAGCCTCGGCCTATATGCTGCACCAGGGTTTTAAAAATGTATTTCACCTCGAGGGCGGTATAATCAACTACGCCCGGCAGATCAAAGAGAAAGGATTACCAAGCAAATTCATTGGAAAGAACTTTGTCTTTGACGAAAGACTGGGGGAGCGGATCACGGAAGATATCATTGCCCATTGTCATCAATGCGGCAAACCGGCCGATACCCATACCAATTGCAAAAATGACGGCTGTCACCTCTTATTCATTCAATGTGAAGAATGTGCCACTACGTATGCAGGCTGCTGCAGTAAAGAATGCCAGGATACCCTGCTGCTTCCGGATGAGCGACGGAAGGAGTTAAGAAAAGGCGTGGATAAGGGCCAGCATATTTTTAATAAATCACGGCAACGGTTAAGGCCCCGCCTGGGAGATGAATCTTAACCTGCCGGAATCCATTTAATACAAACCGGTTTGCCCAGCGCGATCCGTTTGCCGGTATCTTTTAATAAGCCCGTGTCCGGATTACGTTCGAAGATCACGATCTCATCACTATTCTGATTTCCCACCAGCAGGAATTTTCCGGTTGGATCAAAATTGAAATTCCGCGGACCGTTACCCAGGGTGGACTGGTGGCCGGCCAGGGTAAGTTTCCCTTTTTTATTTATGGAATAGATAGCGATTGTGTTTGAATTGCTCCGGTTGGAAGCATACAGGAATTTCCCATCCTTGCTCACATGAATATCCGCACTGCCCGGGAACTGGGTGTCACCGGCCGGCATGGTACTGATCCGTTGCCGTTTCTTCAGTTTTCCTTTTTTGAATGTATACGCCACCACGGTTCCGCTCAGTTCTTCGATCAGGTAACCGAATTTACGATTGGGATGAAACGTAAAATGCCGAGGGCCTGCACCGGGTTCGGAAGCGGCAAATGCCTGTTTGCCCGGAGACAGTTTTCCCGTGCCGGCATCAAACTGATAGAGCATGACTTTGTCAATCCCCAGGTCGGGTACCAGGAGCATTTTGTTATCCGGACTGATCAGTGTGCAATGTACGTGCGGGGACTTCTGCCGGTCGGAGGGTCCTTTGCCTTCATGTGTAATATGTGAACTAAAGGCTCCGACTGCTCCGCCTGGTAAAACGGGCATTACGGATAAACTGCCGCTGGTATAATTGCCGGCGAAGACCCATTTGCCTGTCTGATCGGTTTCCACGTAACAAGGATGATCTCCGCCTGTGCCTTGCTGGTTGATGAACTGCAGTTCGCCTGTTTTATTATTGAAAGAAAAGGCCGCTACTTCACCGCCCTTACCGTCTTTAGCATTTTCATGAACGGCATAAACATATTGTCCGCCCGGAGCAATAGACAGATAAGAAGGGTTGGATGTTTTTATATGACTGACGGGATTGGTGCTGCCATCTGTACTATTAAAACGATATACATAGATTCCTTCGCTCTTTGGCGAATCGTAAGTGCCCACCAACAGGTAATAGTCTTGCGCACTTGCGGTGAAACCTGTTATTAAAATCATAAAGGCCAATATCCTGTTCAGCATAGCGGGGATCGTTTAGCTGGTGAATTTCAGTCAAAGTTTCCACTTTAACAAACGCTAAACAATCCTTTTATTTTCTGGCACAGTCTTTCTATTATAACAGGTGTTAGTCAATTATTCAACCTTAAATCAAAAGCCATGAAACGGATTTTTACACTCACGATCTCTTTTTTACTTGCCTCGGTTTTTCTGACCAGTTGTATCCGGGAAACCATTTATGAAAACAATGACAACTACTGGTTGTCTAAAGAAATGGGCGAAGTGGTTTACAGTGATCCCTACTGTAATTACTATGTTGTGGAAACCTTTAACGGGTACAATATCGTACGCACCTACGGAGGCTACAAACCTTATGAAGGTAGTATTGTATACGGCAATTTCAGTGCCGCGGGCACCCGTGATTTCTATAACCGTTCTTCCGGCATCATCTATACGGGAACCGTAACTGATTACTGGATGAGTTATGTAGATGCCCAGTATGCGCTGGATTATTATTGTCCGGTAGGTAAGGGAGCCACCCGTGAATTTAAAAAATCGGTCTCATTGAAAAAATAAATTGCAGCAGCATATATAATGAGATTAAAGGCGGCTGCGCCGCTGATTAAACACATAGGATCATAGGTACATAGGAGAGACATAGAGAGAAAATGTATTTCTATGTGTCTCCTATGTTGTTCTTATAGAGTCGCCCTGCTTTAAGCATGTTGAGATTGTAAGTAATTTTTTTTAGTGAGAAACCTAAACCTATGTGTTAAAAAATCCGCGTAGGGGTAGGCGGCTGCGCCGCTGATTAAACACATAGGTACATAGAGACATAGGAGAGACATAGAGAGAAAATGTATTTCTATGTGTCTCCTATGTTGTTCTTATAGAGTCGCCCTGCTTTAAGTCAGTTGTGATTGAAAGTAATTTTTTTTAGTGAGAAACCTAAACCTATGTGTTAAAAAATCCGCGAAGCGGAAGGCGGCTGCGCCGCTGATTAAACACATAGGCAAATAGAGACATAGGAGAGACATAGAAATACATTTTTTCTATGTCTCTTCTTTGCTAAAAGAATAGGTTGGCGGAAAACAGGAAATAAAAAAAGCCGTCATTTTTCAGACAGCCTTTTTTTTATTCTATAAATGGTTTCACTTCAGGTTGGACATTACTGTGTTGATCCGGCTGACTGTTTCCTCATCCGATAAATCTTCAGGCCGGAATGTTTCACCGATCACTTTTTCGTATAATTCAATATAACGTTTGGAAATGGTGTTCACCCATTCATCCGTCATCTCCGGTACGGTTTGTCCTTCCTTACCCATAAAATTATTGGCGATCAGCCATTCCCGGACAAATTCCTTGCTCAGTTGTTTTTGCCGTTCACCCGTGGCCTGTCTTTCATCAAATCCATCTGCATAGAAATAGCGGGAACTGTCGGGGGTATGAATTTCATCCATCAGGCAGATGGTATCACCGTCTTTTCCGAACTCATATTTGGTATCAACCAGGATCAGTCCCTGTTTGGCGGCAATCTCCTTGCCCCGGGCAAAAAGTTTCAAGGTATAATCTTCAAGGACAGCCCACTCTTCTGCTGTGGCCAGTCCCTGGGCAATGATTTCAGCTTTACTGATATCCTCATCATGTCCTTCGGAGGCCTTGGTACTGGGCGTGATGATGGGGTGGGGGAAATAATCATTTTCTTTCATTCCTTCAGGTAAGGTGACTCCGCAAAGGGTTCTTTTTCCGGAGGCGTAGGTACGCCAGGCATGACCGGTGAGGTTACCCCGGACCACCATTTCAATTTTAAAGGGAGTACAACGTTTACCGATTGACACATTCGGAGCCGGTACGTATCGAAGCCAATTGGGGCAAATATCCCGGGTAGCCCCTAACATATATTCTGCTATCTGATTGAGAACCTGTCCTTTATAAGGAATGGGTCGGGGGAGTACCACATCAAAGGCGGAGATCCGGTCGGAAGCCACCATCACGAGCCACTGTTCTCCAATACTATATACATCTCTTACTTTACCCCGGTAAAAGCCGGTTTGGTCCGGGAATGAAAAAACTGCCATATTTCGAAAGTAAGACGGGCAGAAAATCCCACCAATCCGGCAGGCCCTAAGATTTTAACAATTTATCCATTAGGACCATATTTGGAGCAAATAAATTGTGGGGAGGATATGGGCTTTCCCCTTAAAAATTAAATTTTTAGATAAACTTTACAATGCTTATTTTTCCGCCAAATTCCAAAACCAAAATTCCCGATTATGAGAAAAAGCTACCGCTATTTAGCTTCCTCGCTGATGGCTGTTTTGTTTTCGATTGCTGCTTATGCCCAGACTGTGACCGTATCCGGATCAGTCCGCAACAGTTCATCAAAAGAAACGGTGCCTGCTGTATCTGTTTCGGTAAAAGGTACCACCAAGGGCACCTATACAAATTCAGATGGTGAATTCAGCATCAATGTTCCCAAATTGCCCGTTGTACTCGTTTTTAGCTCAATTGGTTACGAAGACCAGGAAATAACTGTTTCAGATGCCTCCAAGCCCGTGAGTGTTGACTTCAAGGTCAGTTCATCGCTGGGACAGGAAGTGGTGGTATCTGCCACCCGTACACCCACCCGTTTACTGGAATCCCCGGTAACTGTTGAGCGTATGAGCAGTGCGGTTATCCGCAATTCTGCGGCACCCAACTATTATGAAGCAATTGGTAACCTGAAAGGAGTGGACGTACATACCGCCAGTCTTACTTTCCGTACAATCACTACCCGTGGTTTTGTCAGCAGTGGTAATACCCGTTTGAATCAGCTGATCGATGGTATGGATAATCAGGCACCTGGTCTGAACTTCTCTGTAGGTTCAGTGATCGGGCCCTCTGATCTGGATGTGGACAATGTGGAGGTACTTTCCGGTGCTTCTTCGGCCCTTTACGGTTCAGGTGGTATGAACGGTACTGTACTGGTTACCACCAAGAGTCCGTTTAAATACCAGGGACTGAGTTATAATGTTAAAACCGGTATGATGCATGCGGACAGTAAACAACGCAGCACTTCACCTTTCTATGATTGGTCATTCCGTTGGGCAAAAGCCTATAACAATAAACTGGGTATCAAAATTGCGGCCTCCCTCGTAAAAGGAAATGACTGGGAAGCAGAAGATTACCGCAATAAACAACAAATCGGTATCCTGAGTAAGGTAGTTGGTGGTAACCGCCAGAACGATCCTAACTATAACGGTATTAATATGTATGGTGATGAAACCAGTGCGGATATGGCCGGTTTCTCTTTCTTTGTACAGGATCAGACCCGCAGAAGTATCCTCGGTGCAACCGGTGGTGCTTTTGATGTGGTAAATGCCGCCAATGCTTATTTTGGTGTGCCGGGTAATGCTTCATTACCAGGTGCTATCGGAATGAACCCTTATCCGACAAATGCGCAGATCGGTGCTTTCATCAATGGACTTTCATTCCTTGGCGCTGCCGGCCAAACGGCTGTCCAGAACATGATGCCTTTCTATATTGGAATGAACCGTGGTTATTTTAATAAAGCCAGTGTTTCACGTACCGGTTATGCGGAGCAGGACCTGGTGGATTACAATACCATCAATGTGAAGTTTTCTGCTGGTGTACACTATAAGCTTTCTGAGAAACTGGAAGCGTCTATTAATACTTATTTCGGATCAGGTACCACTGTTTATACAAGTGCTGACCGTTATTCCCTGAAGAACCTGAAAATGGCGCAGCACAAATTTGAGCTGAAGCATAAAAACTGGTTCGTGCGTGCTTATACTACTCAGGAAAATGCCGGAGATTCTTATAACTCTTCAGCACTCGGTGCTTTCCTGAATGAAGCGTATCGCCCCAGTTCTGCCTGGTTCCCCTTATATATCGGAACATTTTCTGAAGGCAGAAGGTTGAATGGTGCTGCTGCGAGTGACTTTACCTTACATTCTGCGGCCCGTGCTTCTGCTGATGCCGGCCGTCTGATTCCCGGAACAGCCCGCTTTGATTCTGCAGCCCGTATCATTAAGAGCACTCCTATCCGTCGTGGTGGAGCCCTCTTCCTGGATAAATCTGACCTGTATGCCGCTGAAGGACAGTTCAACCTGTCAGATATGATCGGCATTTCTGATAAACTGGAAATCATGGTTGGAACCGGTTGGAAACAATGGGCGATGAACTCCCAGGGTACCATCTTTGCAGATACAGCCCAGACGATCCGTGTAAATGAATATGGCGGATACCTGCAATTGAAAAAGAAACTCGGAGAAGCTGTTACCCTGACCGCTTCCGGACGTTACGATAAACAAACCAACTTTGATGGCAAATTCACGCCCCGTGTTTCTGCCGTATTCAAAGTGGCCCGTGAGAATTTCCTGCGCGTATCTTACCAGACGGCTTACCGTTTCCCAACCAACCAGAACCAGTACATCAGTCTGGTTACCGGTTCCGGTGTGCTGATGGGTTGCCTGCCTGAGTTCCAGGATTATTACAAGCTGAATTCAACCCTGCCGGGTTATACCGCTGCGAGTGTGGTTTCTTACCGTGCCGGTTCCATTGCTGACTCTTCCCGCCTGGTAAGAGCCCAATACAATGAAGTTAAACCTGAGACAGTAAGATCATACGAAGTAGGTTACAAAGGAATCATTGGTAAAAAGCTGATGGTGGACGGATATGTTTATTACAGTGAGTATAAAGACTTCCTGGTAGGTGTGGCTGTTGCCCAGTCAAGAGCAGGTAACAAATTTGAACTCTACTCACCGTTCAGCAGCACCAACGTTTCTTATACACAGAACTCTGCTGATAAAGTAAAATCGATCGGATGGGGACTGGGACTTGAGTACAACGCCGTGAAGAAGTATGTGGTGTATGCCAACGTATTCTCTGATCAGCTGCGTGATGTGGATCCTACGGTTGTTACTTACTTTAATGCACCGAAATACCGTTTCAATATCGGTCTGAAGAATGAGAACGTTTGCCACAATATCGGGTTTAATGTGGTATACAAATGGCAGGATGATAACTACTACGAAGGAACTTTCGTAAGTGGTACATTGCCTCATTTCGGCTGGCTGGATGCACAGATCACTTACCGTCCTGTAGGTACCAAGAGCACCTTCCGTGCCGGTGGTACTAACATCGGTAACTTCTACGCCAGAACCGGATTCGGCAGCCCTGCTGTAGGTGGTTTATACTACCTCAGCTATGGTTACAACCTGTTCTGATCAATGGAATGAAATTGGGTTATAAGTATACAGGTCCCGCTTCGGCGGGACTTTTTTTGTTATTTCCACAATTAAATACCAAAAAATAATATTGCCCCGGAGCTGCAGGCAACAGCACTAAGAAAATCAATTGGCACATTGGCTAATTGGCACATTCTCCCAGGTATTCCTAAATATGAAAATCGTATTATCTTAAAACCAGCTCCCTTAGACGTATTAGTATAAAGTCTTACTCGTTTGCCCGATTTTATATCCTTTGTGATAGAGCTGGAGGGAATAGGCGCCGGTCTGGTAGGCATCGGCATTGATAGAGAAGGTCATTTGTTTTGCTTCACCCTTGCTGTATTCGAAACGGATCTTGCGGGTATAGTTCTTTCGATCGCCACTGTGTGTGGTCATGGGCGTTGCGGATTCCCAGACATCAGGGGTCAGTACTTTGCCATCCGGCTGGGTGATGATGATAAATACATCGGTGCCGTCATAATCGGTCAGGTTGTTCTGCACAGTAAAAGAAATGACGAATTTGCTGGTTTTCCTGGCCTGTATGGTCTCTACTTCTTTGTCATTTTTTACCGTTACAGGACTGAGTTTAATTTCTGAAGCAACAAAAAGCGAAGCCAGGTTCATCTTGTCGGATAACTGCTTATTCTCATCTCCCAGTTTTCGCACATGGTCCTGTAGTCCGTTGATCTCCCCGTTCAGCCGGGTCATCGTTTCATTCAGTTGAAGTTTTTCTTCCTCCATGCTTAGTTTCTGACCTTTCATTTCTTCAACAAGACCTTGTAGTTCGTTTATTTTCTGACGGGCGGTCAGGAGGTCAGATTGACTGGCACCGCGGTTTTTCAGAATGGAGTTGATTTCCATTCTGAGCCGGTTGATTTCAGCCAGTTTGGTTTCCAGAGTAAAGCGAAGTGAATCGGCCCCTGTTCGGGTGGAGTCCAGCTGCCGGTCAAGATGTTGCATCGAACGGGCATAGAGCTGCTGCAGGGAGTCCTGTACCGCTTCAGCCACTGCCGTGGAATCTTTTATAAAGATCTCTTTCCGCTGAGAAGCGTATTGCGTCTTATCGTAGAGATGATAGATCCAGGTGCCTACCAGTCCCACAGAAAGCATCGCCAGCAGCGGAGTTTTAATATCCTTCATCGGCAGGTTTGGAGTATAATTTGTTTTTAGTTGAACTGTAAGTTATCAGTTACCTGAAATAGTCTGATCTACATAGGCCGATACCCAGCCCACCGATCCGTTTTTCACCAGGTAGAAATGTTTGGTTTCAAAAGCGGATTCAAACTGACGCATGATTTTCCAGAGTAAACCGGCTCCGGACATCAGTGACTTCTGGTCAAATACTTTATGTACCCGGAGGATTTCGGCTTTCGCTCTTTCCTTGTCAGCCGCATTGTTGATATTAGAAACCAGGAAATCCGCGGAATATGCAGAGAAATTGTTAGCCAGTTTCTCATTAAATTTCACCAGTTCATCAAACGTGATGGAAATAACCGGATTATCAATCAGCTCGGGATGGAGCAGGGTGGCAGTAGACCAGGCAATCCCTCCGCTGACCGCGATATTATCGCTGAGGGGATAGGCACCACTTGCATTTACTGCATAAATGATATCGGCATTTTCAGCATTGAGTAAAACACGGCCCAGGTTTTTATTGAAATTGGGCATGGATAAATCACCTTCACACCTTTTTTGTGTTTCATTGAACGTACTTTTTGTACCCCAGTTCAGTTCAAACAATTTGAAGTTGCCGGTGCTGCTTCCGTCAGGGAAAAAACCACCTTTTGTGTTTCCACTTCCGATATCGATGAGAAAGGTGGAGAAACGACGTTTATCGGGAACGATCCCCAGGTGCGACAAGCGGGCCTCCTGCATCACATCCACCACTTCCACCATTTTCTCGGGCTCTCCGATTCGTAACCGGAAAGAATCGATCAGGGCTTTGACATGGGCTGATTTGTTTTCTTTTTCCGCCTGCATTTTAACGCCGCTGCTGATTACGGTGAAAACCTTTTTACCGGGAATTTTCAATTCACGGGTAGCTTTGTTATACAAACCGGTCAGGCCGTCCAGCGTGGCCGCAAATGTGGACGGGGAGAAACTGATAAAGTCAGTATTTACGGAAGTATCTTTCAGGATATTAAATGCACCCGTACTCTGGGCATTTTTTCCGATTTCAATAATACTCATCTTCACGCCTTTTGAACCTACTTCAATACCGGTATAGACCGAAGAATTAGTGTATTTAGTCTGTACAGCGTTTTGGGCAACGGCTGCAAAAGCGCAAAATAAAAGGGCGGCGGACAAGACCGTTTGACGGCGAAAAGTGTACAGCATGGTTAATGTTTTACTTGGTGGATAAAAATACTAAAATCCCACGCGGTATTACTTAGTTGATTTTTCAGGGCTTTGGCAATGTGTAAAAAATGTGGTTAAGTCAGCAGGGGAACCAATAAAAAAAACCGTCCCGGAAACGGGACGGTTCTTTTAGCAGGAGTTAACTGCTTTAACCGAATATACCACCTTTTTTAAGGCTTCTTATACCTTCGCCGATTTTAAATCCGTTATGGTAAACCTCGACTTTATAATCGCCTGTTTTGAAATCATTTTGTTTGATCGGGAATGATACTGGCATTCTGGTTCCCTGTTCGTAGTTTACCGGGATACGGGCGGTAAAGGTCTTATCTCCGTCAGTACGGGTATTCAGTACGCTTCCGGCTTCAGAAATTACTTTGCCGTCCGGAGCGGTTACAATCAGATACATGTCAGCAGGTCCAGATTTGGCAATCCGGTTCTCCACGTTGAAAGAGACCACCAGTTTGTCCACTCTTTTAGCTGTGGTTGTACTTTTTTCCTTTCCGCTTTTGCGCTCATCCACAGGGGTTACCTGGATATTGGAAGCGCTGAATGTCGAACCCACATCAACGGTTTTTTCCAGGTTGTCTTTTTCAGACTTTGTCGTGTTCAGGTTAGTTTCAAGTGTTGCTTTTTCCGCTGTAAGAGTCATGTTAGAAGACGTAAGTTCTTGATTTTCACCAGTTAATCTTGCAACTTCCGCTTCAAGACCGGTAATTTTGTCATTCAACTCATTAATCATGCTTTTTGCCTTAGCCAGTTGCGCCTGACTGGCATTCTTGTCATTCAAAATCCGGCGGATTTCAGATTTTTTAGTTTCAATCTCTTTTTGTTTGTCTGATAACTGGCCCTGGAGATTGTTGTTGGCACCTGTTACTGAATCCAGCCTGGCTAATGCATTGTCAAATTCCATCTGGATGTCTGCTTTAGAAGAGTCCAGGGAAGCAATTTGTGTTTGTTGTTGTAAAATCTTTTCTCCGGATTTGTTTTTATCCCAGAGAAGATAGCCCCATGTGCCCAGTAAACCGGCAGCAAGCAGCCCGATTATAATGTTCTTGCTATTTTTGTTTTTGTTCGGTTGGCTCTGTGGGGTGGCCGATGGATAATTCGTGTTTGTCATATAAAATGGAATTTTTAGCTTAAATGATGGGTATTTTAGGTTTTTACATAATTCAGTTACAAAGTTAGCGGGTAATTTCCCCGGTTTAATTATAACCTGTTAAATTCATCTTACACTAATTTCCGAAAACCGTGCCAGAATAAGAAAACGGGTGGGTTTTTGGTGCATAATTTTGGCAACCGGCTTATCTGAAAGCCTGTATCTTAGCGGCTTATGAGTGTGGAAACAATCATCTCTGACTGGAAGAAAAAACAGTTCCGGCCTATTTACTGGCTGGAGGGGGAGGAGGAATATTTTATCGACAAGGCGGTAAATTATGCCGAACACCACATTCTGACAGAAGCGGAAGCTTCCTTTAATTTAAGTATTTTTTATGGAAAAGACGCCAACTGGGCTGATATACTGAATGCCTGCCGGCGCTATCCCATGTTTGCGGAAAGACAAGTAGTACTCCTGAAAGAAGCCCAGCAGATGAAGGACGTGGAAAAGCTGGAGCCGTACATTGAAAATCCGCTTGCTTCCACGATCCTGGTGGTCTCCTATAAAGATAAAAAGCTCGATGCCCGGAAAAAATTTACCAAGCTGGTAAAAGAAAATGGGATCGTTATCAGCACCAAAAAATTATACGACCGGGATATTCCCGCATGGACCCAGGATATGGTACATGCAAAAGGGTTGTCTATTACCCCCAAAGGCCTGGCCCTGCTGGCTGATCATATCGGGAACGACCTCAGCCGGATTGAAAATGAGATTGAGAAGCTATCCGTTAATCTTGGAAAAAGGACCCAGATCAATGAAGATGATATCGAGCGGTATATCGGTGTCAGTAAGGAGTTTAACGTGTTTGAACTGCAATCGGCCATCGCTTCCCGTGATCTGGCCCGGTCAATCCGGATTGTGCAATATTTCGAGTCCAACCTCAAGGCCAATCCGATCCAGCTGGTATTACCCTCCCTGTATGGGTTTTTCAGCAAAGTATATATGATACAGGCCATTACAGGTGATGATCGGACCATAGCTGCCCAGATCGGGGTGAATCCTTTTTTTGTCAAGGATTATATACAAGCCTATCGGATTTACGGGACCAACGGCATTGAAAATATCTTAATGCTGCTTCATCACTACAACTTAAAAAGTATCGGTATTGGCAATGGCTCCGCAGACCATGGATCTCTTATGAAGGAAATGGTGATCAAAATGATGACCTGAAATATTCCCTGAACAGGTTGTTACGTGTTCGCCGGATTTACCTTTCTTTGTGCAACGTTAATCAGCGATTATACATCTTCACCCCAATAATTATTTACATGAAAAAAATGCTATTTACCCTCCTTGCTGCCTGTACCTTGTCACTTGTCGGGTGCCTGGAAAGTACCCAGGAAGTAACCATCAAAGAAGATGGCAGCGGTACCGTCAGTTATACCAGTGACATGAGTGCCCTGGTAGGTATGATCAAACAAATGGGCGGTGCGGAGGATATCAAAGAGTCAGAACAGGCGCTTGATTCCACTATTTCTATGGATCAGATTGCGGATAGTATTCCAAATCTGACCGATAATGAACGGGCCCTGATGAAGAAAAGTGAAATGCGGATCAATATGGATATGAATAAGGAAAAACTGCTTTTAAAAATGCATTTTCCTTTCAATAACGTTTCCGCTATAGAAGACTGTAACCGGCTTTCCGGGATAATGGTGGGAGAGGCACTCAAAGGCCAGCCCGGCATGGAAGGTATGTCTGAAGATGGCGGATCACCGCAGTTTTCCAGTTTTGAAGAATATTTTAAGACAGTCTATTCGAATGGCCGGATTGAAAAAACACTGATTAAAGAAAAATATGAAAAAGTGGGAGAGGATGAATTCTTTAAATCAATGAAGGAATCGGAGGGGTTGGGTTTATCCATGAAAGCGAACTATATCATCAATCTGCCACGACCAGCCAGCAAAGCGGAAGGTAAAGGTCTCACCCTTTCGGAAGACAAAAAGAAAATCACCATTGCTGTGAGCATGGAAGATTTTTTTGATGAGCCGGCCAAGTTTGAATATGTAATTGAGTATTAACAAAGTCAATCTGATTATCGGAAAAGGCGGGTGCGGCTACGCCGCTGTTTTAACACATAGGCACATAGAGACATAGGAGAGACATAGAAAGCGAATGTATTTCTATGTGTCTCCTATGTTATTCTTATAGGATTGTCCCGCTTTCGGTCCGTTGTGTCAGTAAGGGTTTCTGGTCTTTAGAGAGAAAACTGAACCTATGTGTTAAAATCTTCCGCGCAGCGGGTGCGGCTACGCCGCTGTTTTAACACATAGGCACATAGAGACATAGGAGAGACATAGAAAGCGAATGTATTTCTATGTGTCTCCTATGTTATTCTTATAGGATTGTCCCGCTTTCGGTCCGTTGTGTCAGTAAGGGTTTCTGATCTTTAGAGAGAAAACTGAACCTATGTGTTAAAATCTTCCGCGCAGCGGATACCGCTTTTCTGAATTATTATAGCACGGCTAAACTGTCAATTTTATCCTGATCAATTTGTTTTACCAGAGCATCCAGTCCATCAAACTTCAGTTCAGGACGCAGGTATTTCCGGACCATTACTTTCAGGTTTTGGTCATAGATTTCTTTATCAAAATCAAAGATATTCACTTCGATCACCCGCTGTTTACCATCCACGGTCGGACGAAAACCAATGCTCATCATGCCTTTCAGCGGCTCGGTATATCCCTCTGGTAATGCATAAACTGCATAGATGCCATTTCCGGGAATAATCTTGTCCTCATCTCTCACTTTCAGGTTAGCGGTTGGATAACCCAGTTTCCGGCCCAGTTTGTTGCCATGTACCACAAGGCCGCAGAAAAAGAAATCATAGCCCAGGACCTTATTCACCGTTTCCGTATCATTCTGGATGATCGCTTTGCGGATACTGGTTGAACTGACGGAGATGTTTTCCAGCACGTGTTTGGGAATCTCGACTAAACGGTAACCATACGTGGCTGCATGGGTTTCGAGCAACCGGAAATTACCGGCGCGGTCGCGGCCAAACCGGTGATCATAACCGATGATAATCGTGTGCGGATGGAATTTTGCCACTAAGAAATCACGGATATATTCTTCCGCCGATTGGTTGGCAAATACATCAGTAAACGGTACGACCACCAGGTGATCGATCCCCACTTTTTCAAGCAAACTGATCCGTTCCCCGATAGTGGTGATCAGGCGGATGCCCATAAATTCAGAGGAGACTATTTTACGGGGGTGCGGATGAAAAGTGATGATGACGGTCTCGCCCCCATAGGCAGCGGCTTCCGCTTTCATTTTGTCCAGTATTTTCCGGTGACCCATATGCACCCCGTCGAATGTACCAATGGTGATTACGGCATTCCGGAAGACCGGTAGTTGTTCAATGTCGTGGTGTACCTGCATAGGGAACAAAGATAGTCGATAGTCGTTAGTCGATAGCCGTTTGTATAACCAGATACGGACTCACCCCGGAGAAAGGGTTGGATGTTGATATTTATTTGGCATCTTGGCATCTTCGGTACTTGGTTCTTTTTCCGGAATAACTAAGTTTGCAGCAAATCTCCTTAATAATGTCACTATACTCTAAAAGAGGCGTTTCGGCCCAGAAAGAAGAGGTACATGCGGCCACGAAGAACCTGGACAAGGGCCTTTATGCCAACGCCTTTTGTAAAATATACCCGGATGTGCTTTGCGGGGATAATGACTGGGTGAACCTGATGCATGCGGATGGGGCAGGGACCAAGAGTATTCTCGCTTATTTATACTGGAAGGAAACCGGGGATGTGTCGGTCTGGAAGGGCATCGCCCAGGATGCGATCGTGATGAACCTGGATGACCTGCTCTGTGTGGGCATCTATGACCAGCTGCTTTTCTCCTCCACCATCGACCGCAATAAGAATGTGATACCCGCTGAAGTACTGGAAGCCGTGATCAATGGCACCCAGGCTTTCTTTGATACCATGAAAGGATTCGGGGTGAACATCACCTTTATGGGAGGGGAGACCGCCGATGTTGGGGATGTGGTACGTAGTATTGCGGTGAATGGTACCATGGCCGCCCGCTGGCCTAAGCGCAAACTGATCACCAATGAGAAAATAAAGGCCGGGGATGTGATCGTGGGACTTGCCGGATTCGGGAAAGCTAATTACGAAACGGAATACAATAGCGGACTGGCCAGCAACGGACTTACCAGTGCCCGTCATGATGTGTTGCATAAAACCTATGGAGCAAGATTTCCGGAGAGTTATGATACGTCTCTGGATGAATCCGTGGTGTATATCGGCCCGCACCGGATGACGGATGAAGTGAAGGACGGGGATACTACCTATGAAGTAGGGAAGCTGCTATTATCACCCACCCGGACATTCGCACCGGTCATGAAAGCCCTGCTGGAAAATCATTTTGACGCCATTCACGGACTGATCCATTGCAGCGGGGGCGGACAGACCAAGTGCATGAAATATATTCCGGAAAATGTCCGGATTATTAAGGATAATTTATTTACACCTCCCATTATCTTTAACATCATCCAGGCGGCCAGCAAATCCGATGACCGGGAAATGTACCAGGTCTTTAATATGGGTACCCGTCTGGAGATATACACCAATGAAAAAGACGCTGATGCGATTATCAGCGTCTCCAAAAGTTTTGGCGTGGATGCACAGTTGATCGGCAGGGTGGAAGCGAGTGAGAAGAAGGAACTTATTATTATGACACCCAACGGCGAGTTGCAGTATTAGTCTTTCACATACCAAACGGCAGAGGGAATTTTTTTAATGTAGTATTCTTTTTTCTGTTCGTCCCAGGCACGTATCCTGATCATGTCAATAGTGATCATTTTTCCTGCGATGGCATTGTTAAGTAGTTCCCGGGTTTTTTGATTGATTTGGCTACCAGTATTTGTCACTTCAATAGCATCATGATCACCATCAATCGTAAATACAAAACTGATAATTTCAGTTTTAGCAGGCAATTGCAAAAGTCTGAACACATCAATATTCTTTAACTCTTTAACAGTTAGGATATGTGATGGTTGTTTTTCCGGTATGACCGGTGGGTAATCAGGTCTGTCCGGATCATCTGTTATAATAAAAGTGATCGCCTGTTCTTTATAGCTGCTGACCCTGGTACCATCACGGGTAGCGGGTATCCATTTGGGACTGTTTTTAATCACCCGTATAGCTTCTTCTTCCATGCCATAACCAAATTGGGTCAAAGCGGTTATATCGGAGATGTGTCCATCCGGGTGAACAATGAACTGTACTCTTGTTTTGTATTGTCCTTCAGGAGCCCCATTAGTAGTAGCTACCGTGCCATTGGCATTTGCAGCAAGGTATTTTTTCCAGGCGGAGTCGCCGCCGGGGAACGTTGGATTGGTTGGTTCAGTATAGCTCACCATCACCACTTCATTCAAGACCTTCCCCTGTCCTGCAGCAACGGTTCCTTCTTTTTTGGGACCATTGTCAACGATGTACGTTATGGGTTGCTTATGATATGCTTTTACCTGCCGTCCGTTTTGAATGGCTGGCAACCATTTGGGCCCTTTTTTAATTGCCCTTATTGCTTCCGTCTCCATGCCGTAGCCATGATTAGTCAATGCACGTACATCGCTCACTGTACCGTCCAGGTTTACAATAAACTGAATGACTACGGTATAATTGCCAGCAGGTGCTTTTTGTTTTACCGGTATACTTGCATCCAGGTTTCTTTCCAGGTATCTGCGCCAGGCACTGGATCCGCCAGGGAAGGAGGCATCGATTTCTACTTTGTCAAAGATTTTATCTGCCTCAGGTTTATCTGCTTCTTTTAATTCAAATTCAGTATCCGTTATTTTACCATTGTGAATGATCATGACACCGGCCCTGGCCTCCGGACCATACAACTCGATCGCTTTTTTGTCATCCGGACTGTAGTATTCAAAACTGTCACAAAGAATGGTTTTTTTGGCGTACTCATTTTGGAAAACCCTTTTGCCATTCATAAAAACGATGGCTTCAGGTAATTTGTCTTTCATGGC
>DAORKK010000004.1:28019-51876 GCA_035439525.1 Chitinophagaceae bacterium | reverse complement strand
GTTTTATGCAGGATATGGCAGGCAAAGAGTTGTGGCAGCCTGCAGGCATGGATGCTTCCCAGATGGGAATGGGTGGTCATGCCATGTGTGTGATCGGTTATGATGACCGTAAATTCGGCGGGGCTTTCCAGATCATGAACAGCTGGGGACCTGATTGGGGAAAGGATGGGGTGGCCTGGGTGAAGTACGGGGATTTTAAAACCTATGTACGTGAAGCCTATGGGATCGATCCGCTTCCGAAACGGAGTGCCGTTTCCAATATTCCATTGGAATGTGCTATTGGCCTGGTGAATAACGCGAACAAAGAATATATTCAGTTACGTTCCTCCGGAGGCAATACGTTTCAGACGGTATCACCGATTGCCATAGGCACCCGGTTTAAAATGGAAATTAAAAATGAGACCGAATGTTATATCTATATCTTCGGACAGGAGGTGGATGGGAAAAGTTTTGTCCTGTTTCCTTATTTGAAACAGGGAGAAACCGTATCTAAACATTCGCCGTATTGTGGGATAACCGGTTATCGTTTATTTCCTAAAGCGCAATCCCTGGAAGCTGACAGTATCGGCACCCGCGACTTCATTGCCATCGTGGTCAGTAAGGATGAACTGGATTATAACCGGGTGAATGAGGCGATCAGTAACAGTTCGCAGCCGGGGTTTGCCGGTAAAGTAAATGAGGCTTTGCGCAGTATCCAGATCCGCTCAGCGAGGTACAGCAATACCAATGACGGTACGATTTATTTCAAAGTGGATGCCAATGATAACAAGGCAGTAGCGATGATTGTGTCATTCGATAAAAAGTAATTGGAGTCATGAATCCGAACCGGTCTGCCTTTGTACGTTTGATTAAACACCCGCTGAAGTTCCGGTTGTTCCTGCTTATGAAATTACCGGCGGCCTTTATCGCCGGGGTAAAAGTGAGGGAGATCGATGAACAGCGGGCGGTGGTTTCGGTGCCTTTTAAATGGCTAACCCAAAATCCGTTCCGCTCCACCTATTTTGCGAGTCTGAGTATGGCGGCGGAAATGAGTACCGGGGTACTGGCCCTTGCGGAATTACATCAACGTCAGCCGGCCGTGTCGATGCTGGTGGTGAAAGTGGAATCGGAATATTACAAGAAGGCAACAGACCGGTCTTCTTTTGTATGTGAGGATGGTGATTTGTTCCGGAAGGCGATTGATGAAACGATAGCGACAGGTGAAGCCAGGACCGTGAGAGCCCGTTCTGTTGGAACGAATAAAGCAGGGGAGAAAGTAGCTGAATTCTGGATCACATGGTCATTCAAAGTACGAAGTACGAGGTACGAAGTACGCTGACGTAAATTGAACATATAGTTGTAAGGATGGGCTGTTCCCTTCTCGCCTCTAGCTTCTCGCTTCTCGCTAGTAGGGCTGTTTCCTGACACCTTACACCTGACAGCCGACAACTATTTAAAATAATAATATGAAAATATCCTTCCACGGCGCAGCACGCACAGTAACCGGTTCCAAGCATGTGATCACGTTGAAGAGCGGAAAGAAGATCCTGTTGGATTGCGGGATGTTTCAGGGATTGGGCAAGGATACCGATATGCTGAACCGGAATTTCGGATTTGAGCCGGAGGAGATCGACGTGATGATCCTGTCGCATGCGCATATTGATCATAGCGGACTTATCCCAAAACTGATCAAAGATGGTTTTCGCGGGAAGATTTTCTGTACCCATGGTACCAGTGAACTGGCGGGCGTGTTGCTGGAGGATTCAGCCGAGATCCAGGAAGATGATGTGAAGTATACGAATAAGCGCAGGGCCGCTTCCGGAATGCCCTATCTGAAACCCTTGTATACGGTGGATGATGCGAAAAAGGCCGTGGATTACCTGGTAGAAGCGGATTATGGAAAATGGTTTGCAGTAACGGAGGGCGTGCAGGCGATGTTTACGGATGCCGGACATATTATCGGCAGCGCCTGTGTGCATCTGAAGATTAATGAAAGCGGAAAAGAAACACGCATTACTTTCAGCGGGGATCTTGGACGTTACCGGGATGCGATCTTAAAATCGCCGGAGGATTTTCCACAGGCGGATTATATCATTATGGAATCCACTTATGGAAACAGTCTGCATGATACCCATGTCACCACACCCGATAATCTGCTGGAGTGGATTGATAAAGCCTGTGTACAGAAAAAGGGTAAACTGATCCTGGCCGCTTTCAGTGTAGGCCGGACCCAGGAGATTCTCTTTTCCCTGAACCAGCTGGAGCTGGAGAACCGCTTGCCGGACGTACCTTATTTTGTAGATAGTCCGTTGAGTATAGAAGCCACGGAGATCATGAAGAAGTATCCGGAGTATTTCAATAAAACGATACAGAAGATCATGAGGACCGACAAGGATCCGTTCTCCTTTGAAGGCTTGAAGTATATAAAGTCAGTCGAGCAATCCAAGTTGCTCAATTTCCAGGATGGTCCGATGGTAATCATCTCCGCCAGCGGGATGGCGGATGCGGGCCGGGTAAAGCACCATATCAGTAATAATATCGAGAACAGTCACAATACGATCCTGATGACGGGTTATTGCGAACCAAGGTCATTGGGCGGACGGTTATTGAAGGGCGACAAGGAAGTGAATATCTATGGTGTACTGCATGAAGTGCATGCCGAAATCGGAGCCGTCCGCAGCATGAGTGCTCATGGAGATTATGAAGACATGAGTCAGTGGTTGTCCTGCCAGGATCCCCGCCAGGTGGCTAAATTATTCCTGGTCCACGGGGAGTTTGAGGTTCAGCAGGATTTTAAGCAGCGGTTGATCCGTAAAGGCTTCCTGGATGTGGAGATTCCGGAGCAGCATCAGGAAATCGGGCTTGGGTAATTCTTTTTGACCGATACAAACCAGAGGTCCCTTCGGGGACCTTTTTTGTTAAAATAGGGTCAAAATAAACTGAGGCTCTGTTGTTCTTTTAACAAAGTTGTCGGAATACTGTTATAGAAAATTCAATCATCAAAATCTACAATTATGAAATGTCCTGCTTGTGATGAATTATTGGTAATGACCGAACGCCAAGGTGTGGAAATCGACTATTGTCCGGTATGCCGGGGTGTGTGGCTGGATAAGGGTGAACTTGATAAAATTATTGAGCGTTCCGGACGGGAATCAACCCATTCCTATAAAGATGAAAAGCAACCATACCGGGAAGACGAAAGTAAATACAAACAGCCCTATCAGGGAAAGCGAAAGAAGGGGGGATTCCTGGAAGATCTGTTTGATTTCTGAAAAGTCCCGATGTTAGCAGTCGGGATATGAATCCGCTGCTTACTCTAATTTATTTAAAAACAAAAAAGGCCTCGTTGGAGACCTTTTTGTTTGTACCGGAGAGCAGACTTGAACTGCCGACCTTCGGGTTATGAATCCGATGCTCTAACCAGCTGAGCTACCCCGGCAACGGGCGGCAAAGATAATAAATCTGCGAATATCTGTGAAAGAAATTCAACTGAATTTATAAAAAAATCTTATATGAGTGACTGTAAATCAGATTGTTCTGCGGGTGCTTTTCAGGGCCCCGTCCCGGATGAATTTCTGAGGATTAAATCCCGGCTTTTTATCCAAATAAAAACTGCACATCCTCCTCAGATAAAGCCTTGACAAAGCCCTCTTCTTCAGGTATCAGTTCCTTCGACAGATTTTTCTTCCGGTCCTGCAATTGCATGATTTTCTCTTCAATGGTATCACGACAGATCATTTTATAGGCAAACACACTTTTCTGCTGACCAATGCGGTGTGAACGGTCAATGGCCTGTTGTTCCACCGCATGATTCCACCAGGGGTCAAACAGAAATACATAATCCGCGGCCGTCAGATTCAGTCCGGCATTGCCCGCTTTTAAGCTGAGCAAAAAGATCCGGCTCTCCTGTTCTTCCTGGTTAAATGCCTGTACCAGCCGGTCACGTTCCCTGGGTGGAGTGGCACCGGTCAGCATCAGGTGAGATAACCCTCGTTTATTCATTTCTTCCGACAGGATATCGAGCATGGAAGTGAACTGGGAAAAGACCAGCACTTTGTGATCCGCCAGGTTGTTCTCCAGCTCGCTGATCAGGCTGTTCAGTTTTACCGAAGGGATATTACTGTTCTTGTAATCTTCCACTAATTCCGGGGAGTTACAAAGCTGCCTTAATTTCAGGATGCCTTCCAGAACCTGCAGTTTGCTTTTTTGCAGGCCCTGTTTTTTTATAATATCACTCAGCGTACCCTTCACTGAATCCCGAATGTCATTATAGGCAGTTTGCTGTTCGGAATCCATCTGGCACCATAAGGTGATTTCCGTTTTGGGAGGAAGGTCGCGGGCTACCTGTTCTTTGGTCCGTCGCAGGATAAAAGGCGCCGTGAGTTTTTTCAATGCGGCTATTTTCTTCTCATCCCGTTGCAGGTCGATCGGGTCCGCATATTCACGTTTGAAAAATTCACGGGAACCAAACATGCCTGGTAATACAAAATGCAGCTGGCTGAAAAGGTCAGTCGTGTTGTTCATGACCGGCGTGCCACTTAGTACCACCCTTTTTTCCGCATTGAGCTGGTGGATCAGTTTGGTGATCTGGGAGGAAGGATTTTTGATCGTATGGCTCTCATCCAGTATCACGGCCACTAATGATTGAGTGAGTATAAACGCTTCATCAGAGCGGATGGTACCATAGGTGCTGATAATAATCTGTACACCTTCTTGTTCGAATAAGGACTCCTCGCGGGTACTGCCATGATACACGACCGTCGTAAGCCGGGGTGCAAACTTCCGGATCTCATTTTGCCAGTTATATACCAGGGAGGCCGGGCAGATAATCAGGATATTTCCCTGTTTCCTGTTTTCAGCCAGCCAGGCCATATAACAAATTGTTTGCAGCGTTTTTCCCAGCCCCATATCATCGGCGAGAAATACCCCGGCTTCTATTTCATCCAGCAGCCGCATCCATTCATAACCTTTCTGCTGGTAGGAACGCAGGGAGGCCTGTATCGCCGCAGGCAACGGATACAAAGGGGTTTCCGACTGCTGCCAGTTCATCCACTTTTTCTTCCAATCGGTTGGTATAAATGAATCTTTCGAATCGTTAGCTTGTTCTCCGTTTTCTAATGCAATAAAAACCCACTTCGGCACCCGGATCTGTTTGTTTTCAATCCGGGCATGTTTGATCATAATGCCGTAGGCCCGTTGCCACTCTTCATCCAGCAGGGTAATAGAGCCGTCTTTCAGCAACAAAGCCTGTTCACCGGTGCGGAGAATCTTCTGAAGCTCCTTATTGCTGATTTCTTCTTTTCCCACTTTCATTGAAAATGATAATAGGATCCAGCCTTTTTCTTCGCCCAGGTATTGATGGTGGGTGATTGGTTTTTCGGTGCTGTACCGGAAATGTTTCAGCATGTCCATTCCCAGCACCTGGATATCATGATCCAGTAAATAGCGGAAGGCTTTCAGAAACCAATGGTTCTTCGCCGCGTTGGCAAAACTCAGGTAATAATATCCATTCGATTGATTGGGAAAACTGCCATGCAATTGTTCCACTTCCCAACGGATCGCTTTTTCCGCTTGCTGGTTACGAAGGATACTGATTTCTTTTCCTTCCCGGGTAATCGTGGCGGTTTCTTCCCAGCTGCCTTCCACAATATGACCCTCATAATCAAATTGCGGGGTGATCATCAGAAACTGGCCACTGAGTTCACTCAATACCACTCGTCCGGTGGGTAGTGCCTCCAGGCAATCCCTTTTGAGCAGGTTGTTCCGGTTGACCGGATAGCCCGATAAAGGTTCCAATATGTCTGTAATGAACCGGGCATCGGCAAAATGTTCCTGCTCCCAATCGATGGATTGAACCCGGCTCAATACCTGGTAATCGGGAAACTTCAGCAGGAAATATTCGTTTTTGTTTTCCAGCAGGAAGCCATACTGACTGAACTGGTGCAGGGGATAAGTGGTTCCGTTCAAAATAATATGAATGTCCAACGAAAGCCAACCGGTTAAGGTTTGTTTCACCTCAAAGCTCAACTGGGGTGTATAATTGCTGAACGAGCAGGGGGCTGTTTTAAACCGCTTGTCATCGCCGGTTACCGGTGTCTGATGATAGCAGGAGAGGAGGGGCAACAGGGGTTTAAGTGTCTGCAGCTCCTGAAGTAATTTCCGTTCCAGTTGTAATTGCACTTGTTTCCTGAATTCCGTTTCATTGACCGCCTGTTGTTTTTTCAGGGCATGGAATAATTCGGCTTTCAGCAAATCAATATTGCTTTCTGTAAATCGGTTGATCGCGGTGAAAAATCCTCCGGGTAATTTCGGGTATTGCTTTTTCAATACGCCCAGGTTGATTTTCTCCGTAGTGTATACCGGGTATTTATCGGCTTTGTCTGCATGCAACAGTTCAAACAGATGCCCGTTTTTTTTTAACTGGGAAGGCCGGAGTAAGAGGGCTGTTTTTTTATTCATCGGGTCCTGGTAAAAAGTCTGCAAATAAAGGAAATCCCGGTCAGATTCAATTGAACGCTGACCGGTTTATTTCCTCTTTTTTTACCAGTGAATCACCTATTGAATCAGTTTCCACGCGGGGGTTAATTCCGGTGAATCACGAAACATCAGGTACTGCTGAATTTCCTTCGTTTGTTTACTGAAATGGGTTTCGACAAAAAAACCCGGGAGGCGGAAAAGAAAGATCATCTCTTCCGATAATTCCTTTTTGGCCAGGGGGACGCCCTCATTGACTACGGTTAATCGCTTTTCTTCCTGTGTCAGCACAATAAATTCTGATAGTCTCATAATTGCTTGTTTTAATACGGTGAATAAAAAAAGGCAAATACAAAAACCTGCTTTTGGCAAGGATATCTCCCTGACATTGGCAAAAAATCAATGAACTTACGAGGCAGAGGCAATAAAACTGATGCTGGAAAACGGGGCCAGTGACAGGCCTGAGGCAGGAACAAATTAAGACAGTCACCTGATATGTTCAAATTTAATTTTTCAGGGTTGAAAAAGAGGGAAAATCGTACAATTACCCGGTGGCGCCGGCCGCAGCAGGTTAGCCGCTGATCCGGATGAATTTGAGCCTGACAGGCAGATAGGGACAGCCGTCTGCTTTACAACTCAGTATGATGGAGCTTTTATGTTTTTCAATCAGACTTATAAGGATGTTTGTGGTTTTCTCCAGCTCCTGCTTGTCCGTTTCACTGCTCGCTGTTCGCTTTCCAAACAGGGCATCCGCCTCATCAAAAAACAGCATCAGGTTGCTTTTCGAGGCAATACTGAAAAGCTGTTCCAGATTTTTTTCTGTTTCCCCGATATACTTACTGATAAAGACGGATAAATTAACGTGGAGAATATCTTTTTTTTGCCCGACAGCCAGCCAACGGCAGGATAACAAACCATCTTTTTGGTTTTTCAAATTCAGTATCAGCCGTAAATTCTTTTTTTGAAGGGACTCTTGTTTTTGTAAACCGGTCAGTTGTTTTTTTAATGATTCGTTGATCGGCCTCAGGCTGTCCTTTCCCGATACAGAAATCAAATTCACCCCTGTTTTTAAAGAATCTTGCTGGGCATAGATAAGCCCGTGAAGGGATAAAAATGTTAGCAGCAAAACAAGGTGGCGCATGTTTTTTATAAATATAACCAATTAATTTATTCGTTCAGGCTCCTGATAATTGTAATCACTTACAGGTTGGAACGGGATGGTTAACCTCCCTTTATTTTTAATTTTGTCATGGAATGTTAGCCCTGGGTGCAGTCCCTGCAATCACGGGGTGGATGAGCAAAGCCATAATTCCTGACTTTACCGGATCCTCCTGCTGCAATTACCATCGCCCATTCCGACCACCAATCTATCGTTATGAATAATACACTTGACCCCCGGCTGATGCATCCCCGTGAACAAATAACAATGGTAATCGGACGGATTTACCGGCGTGGCCTGACCACTACCTCCGGAGGCAATATCTCCGTAATCGATGATAACGGCGATATATGGGTGACTCCCTCTGCCGTGGATAAAGGTTCGCTTACGGTGGATGATATTGTGTGTGTTAAAAAAGATGGAACGATCATCGGCCGGCATAAACCTTCTTCCGAATTTCCTTTTCACAAAGCGATTTATGAAAAGCGTCCGGAAATAAAAGCGGTGATTCATGCACATCCCCCGGCATTGGTCTCCTTCAGTATTGTACGTAAGATACCGGACACCCGGATTGTATCACAGGCGCGCCATGTATGCGGTCCCATTGGATATGCAGCTTACCGTTTACCGGGCAGCCAGGCCCTGGGTGATATTATTGCAGAAGAGTTTCAACAGGGATTCAATGCCGTGATCATGGAGAATCATGGAACAGTGGTCGGCGGTACAAATCTCGCGGATTGTTTCCTTCGTTTTGAAACGCTGGAATTTTGTGCCCGCACCATCTTGTATGCCCATATGATCGGGGCACCCTCTTATCTCAGCGAGGAAGAGATTACGGCTTTTGATCAGCAATTGCCTGAACTGTTGCCGGAAATGGATGAAACCATTTATAGTAGTTCTGAACGGGCAGTCCGTACGGAAATTTGTCAGATTGTACAACGCGCCTGTAGCCAGGGATTAATGACCAGTTCCTACGGCACCATCTCCCGTCGCTGGGAAGGGAATGATTTTCTGATCACCCCTACCGATGTGCCCCGTTGGGATATGCAACCAAAAGATATTGTGCAGATAAAAGACGGGAAAAGAGAAAAAGGGAAGTTGCCGAGCCGCTCTACCCATTTGCATCAGTTGATTTATGAAACGCATCCTGAAATCAATTCCATCATACTGACGCAGACGCCTTACCTGATGGCTTTTGCCGCCTCCGACGCCGTGTTCAATGTACGGACGATTCCCGAAAGCTGGATTTTCCTGCAGGATGTGTATACGGTCCCATTTGGTGGTCAGTTCAATGGCAGTCAGATGATTCCTGAAAAGCTGTCTAAGAACAGTCCGGCCTTATTGGTGAAAAATGATTGTGCAATCGTGACAGGGGACAGACTACTCCAGACTTTTGACTACCTGGAAGTAGCCGAATTCAGTGCCAAATCCCTGATTATGTCGGCCAGTCTTGGACAATTAGTGCCGATTAACGACGAGCAGGTAGATGAATTAAGGGCGGCTTTCCTGAAATAATTATTCCTTACGGATCATCACCCGGTAGCTTCCGGACCGCTTCATTTTTTTTGCCGTCAGCCGGATCCGGTAAATAGTTTCACCCCATACATTGGATAATCGTTTATCGCTTTGCTGGATGGTATCCACCGCATAACTGAACAAGGAGTTGTCATAACTCAGGCTGAGCCGCGTATTTTCTTTTTCCAGTACAATCATTCCATCCTTCAATAGGACAGGTTGTGCCCATACCAGGAAGTGGAGGGCATTGGGGGCAAGAGCGGCTTCCTGTTCAAAACGATCATCAATCGTCAGGATATTGCCATCCAGTGTATAGTTTCTGACCCATGATTTAATACTGGCTTCTTTAGGATAAGCCTTGGCTATATCAGTACTGAACTGGTTTTTTGCTGCATCAAAACGGGTATGGGTGGCTTTGTATTGGGCCCCAAACGACTGGGACATTCCATTGATCATCGGCAGATTATGGTATTCACTCTGCATGGTCCAGATCGTATATCGTTCCGGACCGAAGGTTTGCCGGGTATAGGTGCCTACCCCGGCATCAATAAAGAAAGGCGTTTCATTGGCATACAATGAAAAAGTGCCCACATCATTGTGATTATGACTTTCATTATTAAAGCCCCCTTTCATCGCCAGGAACAGGCCAGTATTGTTTTTGATGTAACAAAACTCCGTTTGCGGATACCAGCTTTGTGCCACAGCCTGTAAGGCCGGTTTTACAGTCAGTATTTCCTTCACAACGGACAGGTTTTCCAGGGTTCTGAAGAAATCCCGGTTCGTGGTAATTTCCGTATTTCCTTTTTTATCCTGTACCAGGTATGCGGCAAAGGATTGCATATCGGTACTGTTCACCGCTTTACCATAACGGTAAATCAGTCCTGCATCCCCACCGCCTTTGGCAGAGGCATCGGCAAAATTTACCACCCAGCCATTTCCCACGTAGCTCCGGACAATATACTCCCCCATATTCCGGATCATCGGTTCGTTGAATAAGTGGATTTGCTGGCCGGTGGCACGGCGGAGTATTTCAAGATAATCATATAGTTTACCGGCTGCATGTCCCCAGTAGGAGGGGCCTTCCTCACAGGCGCCGTCTTCTTTTACATAATTAATAAACTGATCGGTGCTCTGCATGGATTTATATACACCCGCAGCTTTCCGGACCGGGTCATCTTCCATCAGCAGGAAGCAGGTCAGAACATTGAAATTGCACCAGGGATTCCAGTTGTTTACCAACTGTCCCGGTTTTTCCTGCAAGGCCTGCCACCAGAAATCATTTCTTTCCATGTAGGGCATCAGTATCCGCTGCCGGATCTGTTGTTTTAATCGTAAGGAAATAACCGGATTGATTTTGTCAAATTCTTCATGAAGGAAATACCAGGTCCAGGAAAAAAAAGAACCCATGTCAGATGAGCCGAGGTCAATAATCTCTTCCCTGAAATCGGGCAGGCTTCTTTTTGACTGTTGTACCGGTAAGTGTGCGGACGCAACCCAGGAAGACATGTCACAGGCGGCCCATACGCCGTTAATGATGGCGTCCATAAAACGACCTTTCCCTTCCGCCAGTTCCGCCATGATGAGCCGGCTGAGTGCCCGGTTATTGGATCCGGCAGGATCTTCCATCGCAGTACGGTTGCCGGTTCGTTCATACTCGAAATATTGTGTGGCCGTTATGAGTTTCCAGGAATAATTCAAATAGGCTTCCCCTTCTTTGATCAGTTGTGTTTTTATCGGACCGGTAAGATGATCCCATCCGGTTCGGTCTTTATAATCGGGGTATGGGATCCAGTTTTTGCCGGCATCCAGTATTTTAACTAATTGCCCGGGGGCTGCTTTGTGTTGCAGCAGGTTGCGGGGAGATTGGGCCGTACTGAACAGGGCTACGAGCCAAAGCAAGGCAACAAGTAAGAGTCGCATGTTCCTGAATTATTTATCCTAAGATACAGCTTCCTGTTTGTTTGCTGTGGAAGCCGGCGGGTTGGATTATTGAACCGGCATAAAAAAACCACCGCTTTTGAGGGCGGTGGATATAAGGAGGTAAGGATTAATGATTAACGCGACCGGATTCGTTTTTAATACAGCAACAGGACTTAAATAACTGAAATCAATCCGTTGATTTATCTGTTTGATGCTGGTTACAAAAGCAACGTACCAGGAAGTTTTTCAAAATGCCGGATAATCTGGCTACAGGATTATAAGATCAGGATCAGTATCAAAATCACCAACAAGATGGCACCAACGGACAGATATACGCCGCCGCTGGCTGCTTTCATTTCTTTCCGGATCTCTTTTACTTCTTTCCGGAGATCTTTTCGCTCATGGCTGGTTAAAGTGGACCGGTCCGTGTTTTTAATCGTTTCCAGGCGATCCATTAGCTGGCGAGCCCTGGGCTCCTCAGTAGCGGCAGTGGAAGTGGAAGCCAGATCTGAAGAGCCGGATGAGGTCTGTGCAGTGGCGGAAAGAGAAAATAAAAGCAAGAAGGCGGCACTCTGAATGATTTTTTTGTTGGACATAAAAGTGTATTTAATTTTTTAAAACAAGGGGAAACAAGTGATTTGTTTTTCATATAAGTGAAATAGCTGCGAAAAGGCGGTGTTTTCAAAATAATGCATGTTGCCAGTAGTACTTCAGGCAGAAATGAACCCGGAAGCACAAAGCCAGCTAATTAGAATATTTTTGGTTTGAACAAAGGTGAAGAGATTCAGCCGGATCATTATTATGCAATCAGGTACATTTATTACAACTTTCATAGCTTTTTGGTCAGAATCGTATGATTTACAGTAGTAAACAGTTCGGTATTACTGCTCCGGTTTCATTCATACACTCTCCGGTTTTTTAAATGGATTTTCCTGCTGCCGGTAAAGCATCAATAGCAGGGTGGTATAATTGTTTTGCCTGGCTGCATATTTTTTTGTATATTTAGATAAGTACATACGCCGTTTATTTCCTTCCACACTCACTTTCACAAATCATAGGCGTAATGGTTTTAAACTTTTTTATTGAAACTTTTTATCAAAAACATGGTCTGTATCCGTTGTAAAATGGTGGTTAAAGATCAGTTGCAGAAGTTAGGGCATCATCCGTTAATTGTTGATTTAGGGGAAGCTGATATTACAGAAGAGTTGAACGCCGCCGAACTGGAACAGGTCCGGCACGTTCTGCTGCAATCCGGCCTGGAGTTAATGGAGGATAAGAAAAGTATTCTGATACAGAAAATCAAAAACATTATTGTGGAGCTGGTTCATTATTCGGAAGAACCATTGGTGGTGAATCTCTCCGAGTTTCTACATCAGAAACTGGGCCACAACTATACCTATCTTGCCAATTTATTTTCCCTGGTACAGGGCACTACGATTGAAAAGTATTTTATTTCCCACAAAATTGAACGGGTGAAGGAACTCCTGGTTTATAATGAACTCAATCTGACGGAGATTGCCTACCTGATGCATTACAGCAGCGTGGCCCACTTGTCGGCTCAGTTTAAAAGAGTTACCGGACTTACCCCTTCTCATTTCAAGCAACTCCGGGAGCAGCGGCGGAGAATGCTGGAAGAACTGTAAACTTTATAAGATTGCTTTCTTTTTTTGTAATGGCTTTCCCTGTGGATTGAATGAACTTCATATCCGGAAAAATGCGATATGGGTTTCCAGGAATATATCATCAAACTGATGGTGCTGTCAGCATCATTTTACGCTATGATTTTACTTTTCAATAAAAAGAAGAATGCCTCGCTGGAACTGTATGCAGCGGCACTGCGTCATGAAAACGACGGACTGTATGATGCGGCGGTGTCGGATTACGAACAGGCTTTGCAGGAGCAGGAGAAGTTGCGCTTCAGAGATGCCCGGCTGATTGCCGGTATTCAGGAGAAATTAAAAGTTTTGCATACAATCATTTCTTATAACAAAAGTTTCCAGGCTGTTTTAATTAAACCAGCGGTTTAATTTGATGGAGGGTCCGTTTAGCAGATCCGTCTGAGAAATTTATAATTCAACACACATGAGCAGCTTACTTTACCTTATTGCGGTCATACTGATCATCGGATGGGCAGTCGGATTTTTTGCCTATAGTGCCGGTTCAGTCATTCATATTTTGTTAGTACTGGCCCTTGTTGCCATTCTGTTCCGCCTGATCCAGGGCCGGAGAATCTAGCCCGCTACACCGCGGCACAGTCAACTGGCTGAAATATAATCTCTATAAATAAAGCCCCCGTTGGACAACGGGGGCTTTCACCAAAACTAACTGTTACGAGAAATACTGCTTTTTGCTTCTATGCAAATATGTTACATGAAGTTAGTGTGGGTTTGCCGGTATTTTATTACAGGATGGAGCAGGAATATTATATGATTTTATTACTGGTAAAGACCTGCACAAAACCGTAAATTATTTCCAGAATTGTATAAATCAACAATGGCTTTTTTAGATCAACTTTAGTACCCTGAATGTAATTCAATGATCACTTTCTTGATATTATAACGGACTTTGTCTGTGTCAACCCTTCAGGTGTAACCATGATCAAAGTAAGAAAGGAAGGGATTCTGCTGGTAAAAACGGCCAACGGTTTCGAGAATGAAGGTGTGTTGAATCCGGCTGCAATCCGCGACGGAAAGCATATTCATCTTTTTTACCGCGCAGTCAGCAAAGGGAATTATTCCAGTATTGGCTATTGCCTTTTATCAGATCCGCTGACAGTGGAAGAAAGGAGTGATGTTCCACTCCTTTTTCCGCAAATGGATTATGAATCGAGGGGGATGGAAGATCCAAGAGTAAGCCGGGTGGAAGACCGGTACTATATGACGTATACAGCCTATGACGGGGTGAATGCACTGGGGGCCCTGGCTGTTTCGGATGATCTGCAGCATTTTGAAAAAATGGGGTTGATTGTTCCGCAGATCGCCTACGAAGAGTTTAGCCACCTGGCGGAATCCAAAGGCGTGATCAATGAAAAGTATCTCCGCTATAATGATTTCCGGCAGATCCGGGAAAATCTCGGCCGGAAAATGTTTGTTTGGGATAAGAATGTGGTGTTCTTTCCCCGGCGGATCAATGGGAAGCTCTGTTTTTTGCACCGGATTAAACCGGATATTCAGCTCGTGGAAGTAAATGACCTTTCGGAGTTGACCACTGATTTCTGGCAGCAGTACCTCTTACGGTTTAACGATAGTATTGTCCTTTCGCCCCGTTTCACACATGAAGTGAGTTATATCGGAGCGGGTTGTCCGCCGATTGAAACAGCATCCGGATGGTTATTGATTTATCACGGGGTGCATGATACGGTGAATGGGTATGTGTATTCGGCCTGCGCGGCTTTGATTGACCCGGAAAACCCCGGGAAAGAAATCAGCCCCCTGCCATATGCACTCTTTAAACCGGAAATGGAATGGGAACTGAAGGGGGAGGTAAATAATGTATGCTTCCCGACCGGATGTATTGAAATGGAAGGACGCTTATATATCTATTATGGAGCAGCCGATGAACGGGTGGCTTGTGCCTCAGTTGAATTATCCGTTCTGCTGACAGAATTATTAAAATACAGCATTTAATATGCCAATCAACTACTGGAGCGCAGGTGATATGAAGTTATTGACGGCTCCGCCATTAAGACGTGTTTCCGGAAATGGTTTCCGGACGAATAACGAATATGATGTTAACAATAAGGCCGGTTTGTTGTTTATCACCACCTGCCCGCCGCGGGAGTGTGGTATTGCGACTTACTCACAGGACCTCGTTGCGGCTATCCGGAACAAATTCAGTAAGTCTTTTTCAATCAGGCTTTGCCCGGTCACGACTTCATACGATCCGTTATGTGAGGATGAAGATGTTGCTTATATGTTGTATACGGACAAGCCGGATTCCTTTGTGAAACTGGCTGACCAGATAAACCGGGATTATTCGGTTAATCTTATTGTGTTGCAACATGAGTTTGGCCTGTTTCAGGAGTGCCGCACTTCATTCATTCATTTCCTGGGGTTGTTGAAAAAGCCGGTGTTACTCGTGTTTCATACGGTTTTGCCCGGTCCTGATCCCGCCCTTCGTTCACAAGTCAGGCAACTGGCAGCAGTGTGCAACAGGGTGTTGGTTATGACAAATAAATCAGCTGATATACTGATACAGGAATATGGGCTCGGGGAAAACAATATTTCAATCATACCGCATGGTACACACCTGGTTTTGCATACTGATTGTGAAGTCCTGAAGAAGAAGTATGGACTCACGGGAAGGAAAGTATTAACCACTTTTGGCTTACTCAGCGCTGGAAAAGGGATAGAAACCACCCTGAATGCACTTCCGGCAATTGTGAGTGAAGATCCGGATGTGATTTTTCTTGTGATCGGTAAAACACACCCGGCTGTTGTCCGGACAGACGGTGAGGTATACCGCGAACTGTTGGAAAAGACGGTACAGGATCTCGGCATGACTGACTATGTACGCTTTATCAATTATTTTGTGCCACTTCCGGAACTACTGGAGTATCTGCAACTGACGGATATTTACCTGTTTACCTCCCGCGATCCCAGCCAGGCAGTGAGTGGTACTTTTTCTTATGCAATCAGTTGTGGTTGTCCTGTTGTTTCGACACCGATCCCGCACGCGATAGAGGTATTGAAAAACGATGGTGGTATTATCTTTGATTTCGGGAATTCAGTTCAGTTGGGTGCCTCTGTTATCTCTTTATTAAAAGATAAGCGGTTAAGGGAAAATATTGTACTGAATGGTCTTCACCGGATGGCACCAACAGCCTGGGAAAATGCGGCTATTGCACATGCAGTTCTGTTCAGGGATATGCTACAGGTAAAACCTGAACTGAAGTATTCAATTCCCGCCCTGAATACAAACTACATCCGGAAAATGACCACTAAAACAGGCATTTATCAATTTGCTAAACTGCATAATCCGGATGCCCGCGACGGATATACGCTGGATGATAATGCAAGGGCGCTTGTGGCTACCTGTCAGCATTATGAACATACGGGTGATAAAGAAGACATTAAGTACATCGGTATTTATTTACGATTTATCCATTTATGCCAGCAACCTGACGGTCGCTTTCTTAATTATATGGATGAGGATGGAATTTTTACGTCACAAAACAATGAGGTAAACCTTGAGGACGCCAACGGAAGAGCTGTATGGGCATTGGGTTATGTGGTATCCCGCTGTTCTATTTTACCGGAAAAGTTTTCCTCGGAAGCATTTTCCATGTTGCAGAACCGCCTTGTTTCCGTTGAGTCCATACATTCCACCAGGGCGATGGCTTTTATCATTAAGGGACTTTACTATAAAACCACTGCATATTCAGATAAGAATGATCTGCGGTTGATCCGTTTATTCGCCAACCGGCTGGTACAGATGTACCTGCATGAAACGGACAGCAACTGGCATTGGTTTGAAGGATACCTTACCTATGCCAACAGTCTTTTACCCGAAGCCTTACTTTGTGCCTGGCTGGCTACCGGTAATGTGAAATACAAAGAGATTGCCCGAAAATCCTTTGATTTTCTTTTATCAAAAATCTTCCGGGGTAACCGGATTGCCGTGATTTCAAATAAAAAATGGCTGCACGACCGGTCAGCTGCTGCGGAAATGACAACCGGCGGGGAACAGCCCATTGATGTGGCTTATACCATTATGGCCTTACATCGGTTTTATAGTGCTTTCAGGGAACAGGGTTATTATGACAAAATGCAGGCATCGTTTAACTGGTTTTTAGGGGATAATCACCTGCATCAGATTGTATACAATCCATGTACAGGCGGGTGCTATGACGGACTGGAAGAAAATTACATGAACCTGAACCAGGGGGCAGAATCAACAGTCAGTTACCTGATGGCCCGGTTAACGATTGATCCGGGTGTGCAAGAAAAGGAATTGCCTGACCAGGAAGAGGCCCTGTTAAATACAATTTACGAAACACAGTTTATTTAGCGTAGAATTATGTAAATGTCCGTTCAAACCGTGTAACAGGGCAAATGGAAAAATCGTGGATCTTGCAGTTAATTATTCAGCTAATTTTTAAAAATGAAGAAAACAGGAATTGTTCCGGAAGCAGGAAGCTGGCAGGATATCACGAATAAGCTCATAGCTAAGTTTTCCTGGCTGAGTGAAGCGGACCTTCGGTTTGCCGAAGGGAAAAAAGAGGAAATGATGAACCGGATTCAGATTAAACTGGGAAAAACGAGGGATGAGTTGAATAAGATCATTTCCGGGTTATAAAAACCGCAAATCATATATTATTCAGGGACGGACATAGATAGAAGTGTTTTTAAGCAAAAAGGGGATCCGGTAAAACTCATCATGAAAATGGTGAGTTTTTTTTGTTTCCGGTTACGCCTGTTTTTCCAGTACATCTTTACGCAGCATCTCCACTACTTCATCAACCGTTTTCCGGAGCTGTCCGATTTTTGTTGCCAGTTCCGAAACTGTGGTTTCAGCTTCATTAAACAATTCAATCTCCCGGATCACATCATAGAGCGATTGGATACCCATATTGTCAAGGGATGGTTTCATCCGGTGTGCCACCGACCGTAATGAATTGTATTCCTGTTTTTCAAAGGCCGCTTCAATTTCTGTCACGTCCGCAGGTGCCTGCCGGGTGAAGAGGGTCACCATTTTCAGGATAAACGGTTGATTGTTCTGGGCAATACGTTCCAGTTTATTCAGCTCATACAAGGGCGCAATGGGTTTGTTTTCCATGACTGAAGATTGAGTGGGGGTAAATGATTCCGGACTTTCCCCGAGCCACCTGGCTATCGCATTGATCAGTTCTTCTTCTTCAAATGGTTTGGAGATATAGTCATTCATACCGGCTTTCAGGCATTTTTCCGCTTCTCCCTTAATGGCATTGGCGGTCAGGGCAATGATGGGTACAAACTGGTTAACTTCCTGCCGGATGATCCGGGTCGCATCAAGCCCGTTTAATACGGGCATTTGTACATCCATCAAAACAAGGTCATAATAATTGTTTTTAAGTGCTCGGACGGCTTCAGCTCCGTTAAACACTTCCTCCATCTGCACGCCATAATTTTCGAGCAGGGTAGTAGCGACCAGCCGGTTCATTTCATTGTCCTCCACCAGGAGGATTTTCTTTTCTTTCAGGATCGAACTGTCAATCACTTTTCCTTTTGTTTGTGGGATATCCTCTTCGGAGCCTACCGCAAAAGGAATGGTAAGCGTGATGATGGAACCTTCGCCTTTTTTACTGGATACTTCAATCTGACCGTCCATCAGTTCCGTAAGCTGTTTACTGATCGACATCCCCAGTCCGGTACCGCCGTACTTACGGGCAGTTGACTTTTCTTCCTGGGTGAATTTCCTGAAAATGCTGTTCAGGAATTCTGCATCCATACCGATACCCGTGTCTTTTACAGACAGGATAATAAGCTGACGGTTATCGAGAACGGGTTGCATCAGGCAGGAGACGGTTACTTTACCTTCTTCAGTGAATTTGATGGCATTACTCAGCAGATTCAGTAGAATCTGGGTCAGCCGGTATGGATCACCTATGAAAACAGTCGATTTTTCCGGCATGTTTTCTTTCAGCAGTTTCAGGCCTTTTTCTTCTGCTTTATGTTCCATGACCTGGATACAGTGATTGATCACTTCATCCGGCCGGAATCCGATATACTCCAGGTTCAGTTTACCCGCTTCAATTTTAGAAATGTCCAGTATATCATTAATAAGTACCAGCAGATGTTCGGCGGCTTTATTAATTGTTTCTAGGTAAAAATGTTGCTGATCGTTCAGCGTAGTCCGTTGTAATTGCCGCCCCATTCCGATGATCGCATTCATCGGCGTACGGATCTCATGACTCATATTGGCCAGAAAGATTTCCTTTGCCGCGGCAGATTGCTCTGCTGATTCCCGGGCATCCAGTAATTCCAGTTCCAGGTTTTTTTGAGCAGTGATATCCAGGTGAATGCCAATAGATCCCACGAGCCGGTCCTGGTCATCGTACCGTGGGGCACCGCTGACCAGCCACCACTTTTGTTCTCCTTTCTTATTGGTTACTCCTATCTCATACGCGTCTGAAATATGCGCTTTGCGCATATCATTTTTTGTTTCGGCAATTTCTGCGTTGGCACCGCGTACAAATAATTCGGCGGCTTTTTTCCCGAGGAGTTCCTGTATACTGTAGCCCGACATTTCACAGAAACTGTTATTGGCAAAAAGTATTATTTCGTCCAGGTTCACTTCCAGTAGCCCAAGGTTCATGTTGGCTATAATGCTCCGGTATTTTTCTTCATTGGCCAGTAATGATTGTTCTGCCTGTTTACGGTTGGTAATGTCGGTATGCGTGCCGGCAATACGTACCGGTAGCTGCTGAGCATCACGTTCGATGACAACGCCCCGGTCCAGCACCCAGCGAACCTGTTGCTCTTTATTGATTATCCGGTATTCAAGGGAGTGATTGTCACGCTGGCCGGAAAGATAGGCTTCATTGTTTTCTTCCAGCATGGAAATATCATCCGGGTGCACGAGGCTCCACCAGAAAGTGGCATTGTCCACATGCTCACCGATGTTAAAGTCCATCAGCAGCGAGGAGGTATTTGAAAAGTAAGTTTTTCCTGTTTTGAAATTATGCTCCCAGGCATTATCGCCAACCCGTTCGAGGGCTTTCCTGAAGCGGCTTTCGAATTCACGTATTTGTTTATCGGACTCTTTTTCTTTCGTGATATCTTCTTCCAGGGCAAAAAATCCTGTTATATTCCCATGCTCATCAAAGATCGGCTGTCCCTTGATACGGACCCAGTAGGTTGTTCCGTCTTTCCGGTAATTGATCAGTTCGGCATCAAAAGGTAGTTTACGGAGTATTTGTTTTTTCAGGTAATGGGTGGTTACTTTATTGGTTTCTGCACCATGGAGAATTTCAGCCGGGTTTTTCCCGGTTACTTCGGCCATTTCATAACCGGTCATTTTGGTGAAACTTTTATTCACCCAGGTGATCCTGCTTTCCACATCCGTGGTGATAACCGCATTTATATTATCTTCTGCAATCTGGGACAGGAGATGCAGCCTGTTTTCCTTTTCTTTTTCCTTCGTGATGTCTTCAATAACCGTAAAATATTCTGCCGTTCCTTCTTTTTCATCAAAGACAGGATACCCTTTTGCCTTTAACCAGAAGGGGGTCCCGGTTTTAGTGTAGCCGATCATTTCTAAGGTAAAGCCCTCTCCCGCATAAAACTGGTGCACCATCTGGCTGATCACCGCTTTGTCTGTTAATTCGCCTTTTAGTAACTCAACCGGTGTTTTGCCAAGAATTTCTTCATTTTCATATCCGGACATTTGCCTGAACCGCTCATTAAACCAGAATATGTGTCCGTCTGCTTTTGTAAATACAACGCCGTTTTTGCTGTCCATAGCTACCAGCGAAAGGCGACGCAATTCACTTTCTGTTTCTTTCAGCCGGGTGATATCCGTGTGTGTGCCTACAAGCCGTAAAGGGTTGCCGGCTTCATCCCATGAAACCACCCGTCCCCGGTCCAGTATCCAGTTATAGTTTCCGTTTTTATGCCTGATCCGGTATTCTTTTTTATGTAACCGGATACGTCCGTTCAGGTAGTCTTTTTCGAGGGAATCAAGAATATGAACGTCTTCCGGATGCAGGAGTTCCCGCCAGTCAGGCAGTACTTCATCAGGTTCAACACCGACCAACGCTTTATTTTGTTCAGAGTAAAATGATTTCCGCGTTTTAAAATTATATTCCCATACACCATCACCGGCTCCTTCCAGGGCAAACTGGAGCAGTTGTTCATTGGCTTTAACTTTTTCCTCCGCTTTTTTGCGGGCTGAAATATCCCGGATAAATCCACAGAAGAAAACACGATCATTTTCAGTAATTGGTATGATGGCCAGTTCTACCGGGAAAACAATACCCTGACGATTGATGGCGATGATCTCAAGAGGCTTGTTCAGTACCGGGCCATCCCCGGTTTTCTGATAATGGGACATCCCCTTCCGGTGAGCTTCCCGGTAATTTTCGGGGATGATGATTTCAGCCATTTCTTTTCCCATTACTTCATCCGCTTTCCACCCGAAGATGGTTTCTGCCTGTGGGTTCCAGAAACGGATTAAGCCATTGATGTCAATGTGAATGATGGCATCCAGGGCCGCATTCAGGATCAGCCGGTGTTTTTTTTCACTTTCGGCAATATCGTCCCTGATTTTTTTATTGATTGTAATATCCCTGTATTTCCAGAGATGGCCTTTATACTCGTTGTTGATAAAAACCGGGATAAAGTCCCGTTCAAAGAAGCGGCCATCAGCAAAACTGATTTCTTCATTTATGACCAGCTTTCTTTCCCGGACAATGGTCAGAATCCTGCTGACAAAACCTTCCGGATCGGTGGCGAGGTGTTTGGAATGTTCTGCAGCACTGGAGCAATCGGCCCCGATCAGTTCATTATAGGGGATACCCGGCATGAAGATATTGCAGAACTCGTTATTGGTTAACACCACTTTCCGGTTTTCACTTTCCACCAGAATACCCGCCTGAATATTTTGTATGAGTGATGAAAGGCGGTTGGCCGTGGCAATTAATTCATTTTCCGCCTCCGATCTTTTTGCGATCTGTAATTTCAGGTAATGAAGGATATCAATCAGGTCGTCCTCTTCTTTTGATTCGTAGTCTTCGTCCAGTTCCTTTACCGACTCTTTCAGACTCTTGATCGATATTTCGCGCAGACGGGATTCATGAAGCAGTTTTTCATTGAGGCTTTTGTATTCCTGTTCACTGATGCTGAATGCACGGGCGGACAGTTCGTTGTCCCTTTCATACGAATCATAGGATTCACTGATGGCCTGCAGGAACCTGTCCATGGATGGATGCTTCCGCAGTTCATCCGGAATGTACTTTTGTAACTGCCGTATTAAGAGTTTATTCAGATTCATGAAAAGTGGTAATGGTCATTGTCTGGTTATGCAATGCGCAACGGCCCCCGTTTTTCAACGGCGATATTTCCCCATACGAATAGAAACCAGCGAGCAGTGTCTGATGACCGAATACTTCATTTACCGCCTCTACTTCCTCTTCGGTTCTGGATTTTAAAATAAGTTTCCGGCCCACACAACTGATCAGCAAAGCCAGGTCGGGGTAGGTATCTGTATTATGATGGGTTAGGGCAGCAGCTCCGGAAGCCGCATTCGTGAGCTTGTCAAAATTGGCCTTCATAAACCGTACTTTGGAACCTTCCGGTATATCTCCGGCAAAAATCATGCTTCCCTTTTTATCATCAATGGAGAGGATCGTTCGAACCACGGGCTCCTCCGTGCCTGGTAGTTTTACCGCCAGGGGAAATAACAGTGCTGAGCCGGGCAGCCCTTCTGCTTCCGGACCAAGATATTGTTTGTATAATTCAAGGGCACTGTAATTTTCAATTTCAAATAATTCATTGGCATTGGAGCGGGTGACTAACTTCTCCAGGCCAAATGTTTCCCAACCGCCCTGTGAACCATGTTGGACCCGAAGTTTATCCCCGTAAAACCCGATACCGGCAATCAGTCCTTCTTCCGCATTGTTATTGAGTCCAACAAGGGTTGAACTGAATTCACTGCCATCGCCGGCAAGTCCTCCGGTGATCAGTACCTGGTCTCCGGCTATTTCGTTCATTCCTCTTACGAGTTCACTGCCATTAACATGATTTCCGTCCGATAAGACTAAAATATAGCTCAGTCCAACCGGCTCAAACTGACTGATCAGCGCTTTGCCGGCTTCATAGCTGTTCGTAAATGATTCTATCCTGATTTGTTTGGGAACTACTTTGGTTTGCTCAAACTCTATAGCCGTAATAGACAACGTGTCATCCATTACCTCCGTATGGAATATCTCACCGGATGTGGAACAGATTGCAATTTCTGCTTTTGGAAATTTTTCTTTCAGCATGGCAAAAACCGAATTACCTGAAAGCAGGGATTTGGCTCCAAAGCAAAGAACAAGACCTGCGTTTGTCTCATCGATTTCACGACTGGCGGCATGTTTGAATAAACGGCCGGAATGAAAGGAATAAATGGCGGACTTCATACATTAAGATTGGTTCGTTAATGCCGGAACTTAGTGCTGCGGTTATTCAAGGTGGTGGAGTTCCGGCAATAGGAAAGGTATTGTAAATAGTGGTTTATTGTTCATGAAGTGTATCAGGCATGGTTTTTCCAGTCTGAGAAAATAAGACTACGGGTGATGCCGGGTGTAAAAGGCAATTTTTTTCCCCATTCATCGGCCCCGGGTGTAAAAAGATAATCAGCGGGAGAACCAATGGCAGACCGGTTTCCTTTTGTTGTTAAAATGTGTTGGTTTCGTGGTTGTTGGTTAACCGACTGAGGATTACTAAGCGCCGCCATTTTTCCGTACCGGATAGAAAGACAATTGCTGTTATTTGTAAACATTGGTAATTGCAAAACGGGTTTACCAGTATTTTTCATAAGAAGGATTTCCTGTAAATTACTGAGTGGTTTGCTGGTAAACAAATGTAAATGAATTGATTGTATGAAAATACGGGTAAACACCTATTATTAGTAAGGGCTTTACTTATACGCAGCTATTTTAAGCTAATTGTTTTATGAAAAAACAGAAACCAATTTTATGGATGGCCTAATTATGGTTGAAGATTAAATGCTGATTCAGAATTTAAAGAGCATGGAATGAAACAGGTTTAATGGCGGCTTCGCCGCTGGTTTAACACATAGGCACATAGTTACATAGGTTACACATAGAATACAGGAAGTCTATGTGTA
>DAORKK010000004.1:0-27919 GCA_035439525.1 Chitinophagaceae bacterium | reverse complement strand
GTTAAAAATCTCCGCGAAGCGGGGGGCGGCTTTGCCGCGGGTTTAACACATAGGGCACATAGGCACATAGTTACATAGGTTACACATAGAATACAGGAAGTCTATGTGTAACCTATGTTAATCTTTTTGGTTAGTCCTGCTTCAGGTGAGATGTGTTTGTTATGTTTTTTGAGCTTTCGTGAAAACACTAAACCTATGTGTTAAAAATCTCCGCGAAGCGGGGGGCGGCTTTGCCGCGGGTTTAACACATAGGGTACATAGGTACATAGATAACACATAGAATACAGGAAGTCTAGGTGATAAAAAAATCCACGAAGCGGAGGGCGGCTGTCTCAATAAAAAAAGGCCGTCTCTTTCGAAACGGCCTCTTGAGTATAGCAGGCAATCGTCAAAAGTTAAATCCGATACGGACAAAAAGTCGGGTGCCGTTTGTACCCATCTGTACTGCATCCCAGGCACCGCCGGTTTCTGTATTATAAGCCCAGTCTTTAGCCCCTTTTACCACGCCAAAATCCGGGTGAACATTCAGCAGGTTATCAACGCCGGCATAAAGTGTCAGTTTTTTAAGTACTGGATGACTCATATAGATATCTGTTACCAGCTTTCCGCCATAATTGAACTGATCTGGTACATCCCCGCTTCCGTTATCTAATGGAACCATAGGTGAAATACCCAGTCCATCCTGACCATACCCCAGCAATGTTATTTTTCCGAAATAGGTGAGCCGGGTTCCCAGTGTCAGTCTTTTAATGCCATATTCCAGGTTCAGTGATCCTTTCATACCCGGAGCTGAAGCCAGGATGAATTTCTGTTCGCGGTCACTCAGAAAGGTTTGCTGAAGGAAGGCAGAACCGCTTAGCTTGGCCGGAACATGAATCTCATCGATCTTCATCGTTTGGAGGTTGCCTGCAAACAGTGCACGGAAACGTTTCTCCCCCATTTTCCTGTTATACTCCACCACAATGTCCAACCCCGCATTTGTCGTGTTTACCCCATTGGCAAAAAACTGGGCCAGGCTTACATTCAATCCGGCCATTTGCGAACGCAGGGAGGCATCCAGGTTGGGGTCACTGCCATCAAACTGTCCGCTGATGACCACCCGGTCTTTAATTTTTGTTAAGTAACCATCCACCGTAATATTCAGACTGGAGTTTGCTTTCCAGGTAAAACCGGCGCTGCCACTGATACTTTTCTCCTGCGTGAGATCCGGAATACCGGCGGCTTTAGCCAGGTTACTGTAATTGGGGGCAATTTTTACTTCGGCAATATTACCTGCCTGAACGGTGGTAAAGGTGGAACTGAAATTGATCTGTTGAAGAGAAGGGGCCCTGAAACCAGTACTGAATGAACCCCGCAGATTGACGTTTTTGGATGCTTTGATCCGGGTAGCCAGTTTGTAATTATGGGTGAATCCGAAATCACTGTAATTCTCAAGCCGCACCGCCAGGTTCATCAGCCAGGTGGGCAAAATATCAAATTCCGCATCTGCATAGGCGCCAAACACATGACGTTTTGCATCCACTACATCCGCTGGCTGGTAGCCGGGAAAACCCTGCGAGCCGGTGGCCTTATCTCCGGTGGGGTCATAGTTTTTATAAGATGCTTCTTCCCCCGCTTCAATTTTGTAATTTTCATACCGGAATTCCGCACCTACTCCCAGGTTGAAATTTTTGGCGAATTCACGGCTGAAGCTCAGGTTACTGGTATTCTGCAAAAACGAGAAACCTCCATCATCAAAAAATTGTTGTGCGGATCCCAATGATGCGTTGAATGTTTTATCACCATAAAAATGAAAATCATTTTTGCCGGTGGTATTACTCAGATCCCAGCTCCAGTTATTGAATACCACCCCTTTTAAACCACCCGTTGCAGCAACATCCTTAATGCGGGTCTGAATATGCGGGCTGTACCAGGTGTCGCCATCACTGGCCGTTTTCATAATACCGGGAACCACGATCAGATCGCCATTGGCATTGGTGGGAAAACGATCCGGACGGGCAGACCAGTTACGGGTGAATGCGAACGCATCTGAGGTTTTATTGTTGGTGCCACCAAATACATAAAAAGTTGTTTTTGATGATACCGGTACTTCAAGATTGAGGAATGATCCGAACGCCTCGAGGGAAGCATCCCCATGGCCCCGGCGGTAAATATTCAGATACATAGCCTCATCATCCTGAATATAATTCGCTGTTTTCAGGGCCTGGCGGAATGTTTTTGCGGTTTTGGTACCCTCAAAAGTCAGGTTGATGAATCCACCTTTTTTTCCCAGCGGCAGGCCAAAATTGATATTCCCGTTAAATGCACTGCCGTCGAATTTTCCGGCATGTTCATAATCCTGGTGCAGGCTGCTTTCAAAAGCTGTATTGAATTTCGGGTCATAATAAGCCGAGAGGCCAAGCGAACCGGAGACCTGGTTCATCGCTTTTTTGGTAATAATATTTATAACGCCGGCAATGGCATCGGAACCATATTGGGCCGAAGCTCCATCCCTTAAAATTTCAACCCGGTCAATAGCCCCTGCAGGTATAGCATTTAAATCGGTTCCTGAATTGCCACGTCCCCTTGTGCCAAACATGGCTACAAAAGCGGTTTGATGGCGGCGTTTCCCGTTGATCAGTACTAATGTCTGATCCGGCCCGAGTCCGCGAAGTGTGGCCAGGTCAATATGATCCGCTCCGTCACTGCCAGTCTGTTTATTATAGTTAAAGGAAGGAGCCGTGTAGTTCAGAATTGAAGTAAGATCCATTCGTGCCGTTGGGCCACTGACCTGGGCAACATTGATCACATCCACCGGTGAAGTGGTTTCTGTTTTCACGCGGCCCGCCCTGCGTGAACCAACCAGCACAACCTGTCCAAGCTCCTCAATAGATTGTACCAGGCTGATCATGACAGGACCACTGCCTGGTTTGACCGTTTGTTTCACATAGCCAATGGAAGAGATTTCAAGTTCTTCGGCTTCAGGCAGAATAATACTGAACGTACCATCTGCGCCGCTCAATGCAATTTTGCCTGATTTTATGGCTTTGATGGATACACCTGCGACCGGCAATCCGGCCGCATCGGTGATTTTACCCGTTACTGTTTGTTGTGCCAGTAGATTGACACATGAAATGCAGGTGAAAAAAAGAAGCAGGAGCGCTTTTCGCATAAGTTGTTGGTTTTGGTTTATGTGTAAACAGGTGACTAAATGATCACTTAAATATAACATAAATTATATTTAAGCAAAATCAGTTCCGGTTGATTCAGGCTGTTTTTAGACACATTTTTTACCCCGGTATTGTCAATACATTCAGGGGTATGTCAGCATTCATCAAAATGCATGAAAAAGGGAGAAACTAAAGGTCCTTTCTTCCGGGATATACCTTTAATGCCTGTTCCAGGCAATCCATAGCGCTGTTTATGGCATCCAGGTTTAATACATAGGCCAGTCTGACTTCGTTTGTCCCAAGTCCGGGTGTGCCATAAAAACCGGTGGCCGGGGCCAGCATAACGGTTTGATTATTCCAGGAAAATTCCTCAAGCAGCCATTGGCAAAACCGGTCACTGTCATCAATCGGCAAACGTGCCATGGCATAAAATGCACCGCCGGGATTCGGACAGAAAACACCAGGCATGGCGTTCAGCCGGCTAACCAGCAGATCGCGCCGGCGTTGGTACTCTGCTTTGGGGGCATTGAAATAGGAGTCGGGCAAATCCACGGCCGCTTCACCCATGATCTGGGCCAGTCCGGGCGGACTGAGCCTTGCCTGTGCAAATTTCATGGCAGCATCATAAACCGCTTTATTTTTTGTGACAAAAGCACCCAGCCTGGCTCCACAGGCACTATAGCGTTTTGAAATGGTATCCATCAGTACCACATGGGCATCCAGTCCTTCCAGGTGCATGGCACTCACGTATTCGCCGTCATAACAAAACTCGCGATAGGCTTCATCGCTGAACAAATAAAGGTTATGTTTTAAACAGACCGCTTTTACCGCTTCCATTTCTTCCCGGCTATAGAGATAACCGGTAGGGTTATTCGGACTGCAAATGATAATAGCTTTGGTTTTTGCTGTGATCACTTTTTCAAAATCGGCGATCGGAGGCAGGGCAAAGCCCGTATCAATACTTGAGGGGATCGGGACCACTTTTACACCGGCCGCACAGGCAAATCCATTGTAATTGGCATAAAACGGCTCGGGAATGATCACTTCATCTCCCGGATTTAAACAAGTGAAAAAGCCAAACAGGATGGCTTCACTTCCACCGGTGGTGATCATGATCTGATCATGACTGATTTCGATGCCCACTTTCTTATAGTATTGCACCAGTTTACGACGGTAGCTTTCGTTTCCTGCACTATGACTGTATTCCAGTACTTTGATGTCGGCATTCCGAACAGCATCCAGGATTGCAGGAGGCGTTTCAATATCCGGTTGCCCGATATTCAGGTGATAAACTTTAATTCCTTTTTTCTTAGCCGCTTCTGCGAATGGAACCAGTTTGCGTATGGGAGAAGGGGGCATCTGATTACCCCGGTCAGATAATGTCAGCATAAAGCAAAGTTAGGGAGGAAAAGCAGAAAACAGGGCAAGTGTATTCCTTCCCGGATATTCCCTGTTGCTTTGGAAGCGTTTATAAAATCCGGACTTCAGTTCTCCTGTTCAGCTGTTTCCCCTTTTCAGTACTGTTATCAGCCACTGGCTGACCGGCCCCATAGCCTTTTGCCTGCAGCCTGGCCGGACTGATACCTTTTCCGGTCAGGTACTTAACAATGCTGCCGGCACGTGCCTGGGAGAGTTGCAGATTATGTTCGGGGGTACCGGTGTTATCGGTATGTCCGGCTATTTCCACCCGGATTCCTTCATGCCGCTGCAGGTATAAAAGCAGCTCCTCCAGTTCCGGATAGGAGTCGGGACGAAGACTTGATTTATCAACATCAAAATAAACACGATCGAGCCGGTATTTTTGCGGGGGATCAAACTTCACATTTACCCAGAAAGGTTCGGTGAAATATTCATCTTCTTCAAGGGAAGGGACAGCAAGGATCAAATACCGTGTGGTGTCACTGATGCTTTTTACGCTGACATGATACTGATCACCCGGGGGCAGCAGCTGGACAAACTTCCCGTTGGCATCCGTTATTCCTGAAAATGTTTTTCCGCTTTTTTCACCGCGGAATAATATTTCTTCTCCCTTTCGGGGGCCTGCTTTCTTATCGGTGACAAACACATTAACGGTGGCTATCCGGCCACTGGTGTCAATGGCTACCGGTTGCTGTTGTCCAAATACTTGCAACACCGGGAGCAGGAAAAGGGAAAGAATGTAATGTCTCATTTGTATTCAACGATCCTCCTGAATGATTATTGTCAGGATTCAATCAAGCGTATCCTTTTTGTTTATCTTTGATAAATACAACGCCATATTCAAATTCACTATGCCAACCCGAACCATACTTCCGGGACCAGATCTGACAGACCTCTTCGGCATGTTGGATAAATTTCATCCCCTGTCTCCTGAAATCAGGGAGTTTATCGGCCAACATACGGTGATGCAAAAGGTCAGTAAGCGAACGATGTTGCTGAAAGAGGGGGACACCTGTCTGCATATTTATTTCGTCCGTAAAGGCATAGTCAGGGGCTTTTTCCGGGAAGGGACAAAAGATATCACAACCTGGATTACCGGGGAGAATGAATTAGTCTCGTCCATTTCAACCTGGGATATTCCGCGTCCGGTTGCTGAGAATATACAGGTACTGGAAGATGCGGAGTTGTATGTTATGAAGCTGGAAGTCCTCCGGGAATTATTTTTACGTTTTCCGGAGTTCAATACGGTTGTCCGTAAACTCCTGCAGCAATACTATGCCGATGCCGAAAACCGGGCTTATATTGCCCGGCTCACCAAGGCAGAGAACAAGTACCGTTATTTTCTAAAAGTACATCCGGTACTGGCCAACCGGGTACCCCTGAAATATATTGCTTCTTACCTGGGCATGACCCTTGAAACGTTAAGCCGGATCCGGAATAGTGCCGCCCGTAAATAATCCAGGGGACTTAATCTTCGATAAAACTAAGGGGATACTCGTAATTGTTATTGCCTCCTGTCTTGTTTACAGAAAGGGAGCAGCGCTTATTCTGTTTTTAGCAACAGTAATTCACACTTATCCCACTTTATTAACTAAGTGCTTGTACATATTTCCATGAAAATCATACGTGGAAACAGCAGATAGCCTGAGGAAAGTCAGGCATAATTGTCATTTCAGATGGGAAATTGCAAAGTATGGCTCGTTGACTACATGCAAACGCAGGGTATAATCGCTGATATCCGGGTTTGGGTATTGATCGTCCGATGAGCCGGTTGCTGAATATTATTTGTGCGTCATTAGGTTAAGGCTTTTATGCACAGGAAAAAAGTCAATAAAATTTTATCTGTATTACTGCTGCTGCTGGTTGTGGTAGTGATTGCTATCCTGTATATCTCTGTCAGGCAGACTGAAAAGCTGCGGGCAAACTCCAGGGCGGTTGATCACACATCGGCCGTAATAAATATTGTAGTGGATCTTGAGCGAAGTGCCTATGACTATCTGCTGGCAACCCGGGATTATATCAATTTACGGGGAGCCGAGAATAAACAGCTTATGCAGGAGAACGAGAACCGGTTGACCGGTTTCCTGGCGCAGTTGAAAGAAATGGATTTAGAGAGGACTCATCAACCCATTACAATCGATTCACTCAATCTGGCTATAAATCAGTTATTACAAAAAGCCGGGCCAGTTGAGCGCCTGCTGTCTGAGCCGGATTCCAATAAGAAGACAGACACTCTTTCTGCTATTAAATCAGGTATGCGGTCCACGATGTATCAGGTCAATCATTTTAGCGGGGTTATGAAAAACCTGGAGTATCATGAACAGGAACATCAACAGCGGGCCGGTGAGAATTTTCTGTTTCAATCCAAGCTGGTTTTATATGCAGTGCTTGCCGTTGTTTTGCTGCTGATGGTTTTCCTTGTTTTTCAGATCAGAAAAGAGATCTCACTGCAGTCAGACAATGAGCAGAAGTTTATCACCTTACTGGAAGCTGCTCCGGATGCTACTATTATTTCAGATAGTAAAGGGATGATTACCCTGGCCAACCGGCAGGCTGAGAAACTGTTTGGTTACACGGTTAAGGAGCTGACAGGATTGAGCGTTGAAGTACTGATTCCTGAAAATATGCGGGAACTTCATGTGGGGAAACGCAACGGGTTTTTCGGGCAAACCCAGACAAGAAGTATGGGGGCGGGAACAGAAATGATCGCGCTTCGTAAAGACGGCACAGAGGTTCCTGTGGAGATCAGTTTGTCGCCGATAGAAACGAAAGAAGGGAAATTTATCGCAGCGGCCATCCGTGATATTACAGAAAGGAAGAATGCGGAGAAGGAGTTACACCGGTTATATACGCAGGTCAATCTGGCTACAGAAGCATTGTATTTTACGGATGAGCAACTCCTGATCAAAAGCTGGAATCATGGAGCGGAAGTGTTATTCGGCTATACAGCTGAGGAAGCCGTGGGCCGTAATTCAGTGGAACTATTAAAAACAGATATTTCAACGGATGCATACAAGGCTGCCCTGGCCGATATGACCAGTGTGGGTCATTGGACCGGCGAGGTTAAATTGAAAAATAAGAATGGAGAGCTGATTCACATACATTCTTCACTCTCGGCCATCCGGAATGAAAAAAATGAATTAACGGGGTACTTGTCGGTCAGTTTTGATATTTCGGAAGAAATGAAGCTACGCAATGAAGTCAAGTATCTCGCAAACATTACAGAGTACATGTCAGAGGCGGTTATGTCCGGTAAGCCGGGTAGCCGGAAATTACTGACCTGGAATAACGGGTCGGTGCAGTTGTTTGGTTATTCAAAGGAAGAGGCCATCGGTAAAACGATCGTTGAACTTGGTATTGCCCATTATACACCAGAACAAATGCAGGAAGTGGAAAATGCCCTTTTATCAACAGGCGCGTGGAAGGGTGAACAGGAGTTTGCCAGGAAAGACGGCTCTGTTTTTTCCGGAGCGGTCTCTGCCTCAATTTTCCAGGATCATATGGAGGAGCCTTCCTTTATTTTTCTTATAAAAGATGTGTCCGCTGAGAAAAAACTGGCCGATGCACTCCGGAGAAACAATGAGGTGCTGGAGGAGGAAGTGCAGATTCGGACAATGGAGATTGCTCAGAGCGAAAAGCAATATCGTTATCTTTTTGAAAGCAACCCGATGCCGATGTGGGTGTTTGACCTGGATGATTTCAGGTTCCTGGATGTGAATGAAATGGCCATTCAGAAGTATGGGTATAGCCGGGAAGAATTCATGGCAATGACGTTAACGGATATCCGGCCTGAAGCGGATCGGGATAAATTCAGGCATTTTGATCATGCCTGGCGCATGAATACCCAGGATACCAACCGGGGTGTATGGAGGCATTGTAAAAAGGGTGGGGAGATTATTGATGTGGAAGTGATCGCGCATTCTATCGTCTATCAGAATAAGAAAGCGAGATTGGTGCTGCTGAATGATGTCACCAACCGGCTTAAAACGGGAAGAGAACTGGTATCCAGTGAGAAAAAATTCAGGGCCCTGATTGAAAACAGCAGTGATATAATTGCCCTGGTCGATGCGGATTTAAATCTCACATACGGCAGTCCTTCCGCCATCCGGATTACCGGTTGGTCAGATGAGGATATGAAAAAAGCGAGTTTTCTTGATGAACTGGTACATCCGGAAGACAGGGCCAGGGTCGGGGAACTGATCCGTGGTCTTTTACTGACTCCCGGTTCGCCGGTAGTGGTTTATTTCCGTTGTCTTCATAAGAAAGGTTCCTATATTGACCTGGAAGGTGTGCTGATCAACCTGTTGCACAGGGATTATATCCGTTCACTGGTGTTTAATCTGCGGGATGTGACTGAACAGCGAAGGGCTGACCAGTTACTCGTAGCCCGGGAAAAACGTTTCCGGTCGCTGATTGAAAACAGTTTTGATATTATACTACTGCTGGATGAACAGTTTAAAGTGACCTACCGGAGTCCTTCAGCCGTTCGTATTTCCGGTCGTACCGATGAGCAGATACTGGGGATAGATCCGCGTGATTTTATTCATCCGGAGGATCAGCCTAAAATCAACCAGGGGATCAAACGGCTGTTGCTTTCCCCGGGCAGTTCAGAGCATGCCCTTTTCCGGTATCTCAATACGACCGGTGAATACCTGTGGATGGAAGGCTATGCCACCAATCTGTTGCAGGATGAGAATGTAAAATCGGTGGTGTTCAATTACAGGGACGTAACTGCCCGTATAGAAGCAGAGGAAAGGCTGGCCAGCCGCGAAAAACATTTCCGTTCCCTGATTGAGAACAGTTTGGATGTGATTGTCGTGCTGGATGAATCTTTAACCATGGTTTACCGGAGTCCTTCTGCGCTGAAAGTAACCGGACTCGCAGATGAGCTGACCATTGGAAGAGACGGACGAATGTATATTCATCCGGAGGATCTGGGTTCCGTTACGATCCTGTTGAAGGAATTGATCAGCCTGCCGGGTAAATCAATGAATCTTTTATTTCGTTACCAGTGCGGGGATGGCCGGTATATCTGGGTTGAAGGAAGTGCCACCAATCTTTTGCAGGAGGATAATATCAGGGGCCTGGTGTTTAATCTCCGGGATGTGACCGGGCGTTTATTGCAGGAGGAAAAAATCAGGGCCAGCGAAGAACGTTACAGGGAAACCCTGGATAATATGATTGAGGGCGTGCAGATTGTCGGATTTGATTGGAAATACAAATATGTGAATAAGGCCCTGGCCAGGCAAACACATATGACGAAGGACCAATTGATCGGGGCCAGTATGACAGAACGTTTTCCGGGTATAGAGCTTACAGAAGTATACGGGTTAATCAACCGGTGTTTTTTGGAAAGAGTTCCTTTTCAGATGGAGAACCTGTTCGCTTTACCTGACGGAGACGAACTTTGGACGGAACTGAGTATTCAGCCTGTTTCTGAAGGTGTTTTTATTCTGAGCATGGATATCACAGAGAAAGTGAAGGCGTCGGCTGCTTTAAAAGAAGAACAAAATAAATTAGCTGCAATCGCTGATTCCTCACCCGGCTTGATTTATTCTTTTCAGTTGAAACCGGATGGGACAATGAGTTTTCCCTATGCGAGTAGTGCGATGGAGGATATGTTTGGTTATGGACATGAACTCATCAACCAGGATATCAGTACGATTTTCTCCTATACGGTCCAGGAAGATAAAGACCTTTTTATTGAACGGATGCTGCAGTCTGCAAAGAAACTTACACCCTGGAACCTTGAATTCCGCTATAATCATCCGGTGAAGGGACTGATCTGGTTTGAAGGCAATTCCATTCCAACCAGGGAGCCGGATGGAACCATTACCTGGCATGGCGTGATCATGGATGTGACGGACCGGAAAAAAATACAGGATAAGATAAATGAACAGGCTGCACAATTGCGGACACTGAGTGATAACCTGCCGGGTGTGATGATTTATCAGATGACAGGCAGTTCATTTACTGACCGTCGTTTTACCTATGTCAGTAACGAAGTGACCCGCCTTACCGGTAAGTCGCCTGAGGAGGTCATGGAGGATCCTTCCTTGTTGTATAGAGGGATCCATCCGGATGACCTGCCGCTGGTTTCGCTGGCAGAAGAAAGATCCTTTGAGCAGCGGACAGTATTTAATGAAGAAGTCCGTTTCCGCACTGTCAGTGGAGAGATCAGGTGGCTGAATATTATTTCCACCCCGCGTATAACCGCTCAGGGCGATTTTGTATGGGATGGTTTTCATGTGGACATAACGGAAAGAAAACAAGCTGAGACTGCCATCCGGGAAAGCGAGGAAAGATACCGTACCCTGGTGGAACAGGCTTTTGACGGCATCTTGTTTTACGACAACAACGGACAAATACTGGAGTGTAATAACAGTGGCGCCATTACGATGGGATACAGCCGGGAGGAAATGCTGGAGATGAATCTGTCGGATCTTTTTTACCCGGATGACCTCGAAATGCGTCCATTGAATATACCACAGGTGGCGGATGGAAAGCAGGTGTTTGATTTCAGAACCATGCGGAAAAAAGACGGAACACCGGTCGAAGTGGAATGGGTTACCCGACTGCTTCCGGATGGACGGATGCTGGGAGTAGGCCGGGATATCACCCAGCAGCTGAAAGCTTTATCACAGCAAAATCTTTTGTCTGCTATTGTAAATTCGTCTGATGATGCAATCATCAGTACCAACCTGAGTAATGTAATCAGCAGCTGGAACCTTGGTGCAGAACAAATTTATGGTTATACAGCGGCGGAAATGAAAGGCCTTTCAGTTGACAGACTTGTTCCGCCGGATACCGCAGTGGTTGAATCGGAAATACTGGAGAAAATAAAGTCCGGAGTAACCGTAATACATTACGAATCTGTACATGAAAGAAAGGATGGAAAGCGGATTTTTGTATCGATCACGACTTCTGCTTTACTGGACTCCAAAGGGAATATTACCGGCAGTTCGAAGATTATCAGGGATATCACCCGGCAGAAAGAGGATGAGAACCGGATCAGGCTCTCCAATGAACGATACGAAGCGGTGGCCAAAGCCACCAGTGATGCCATTTGGGATTTTGACTATCAAACCAATAAAACCTTCATTGCGGGTACTGGTTACCGTGACCTGTTCGGGTATCCGCTCGTAAACGTTTTCAGTGAACCCGGATTCTGGGAAGACCGGATCCATCCGGAGGATAAAGAGCGGGTGCTGAAGACCATGGATGATGCCAAACTGGATAAATCCGTAAGTCAGTCCAGTATGGAGTATCGCTTCCGCCGGGCCGATGGCAGCTGGGCCTATCTCAATGACCGTTTCTTTATTATCAGGGATCAGGAAGGCAGGTCGATGCGCTTACTGGGAGCCAAACAGGATATTACCAAACAGAAAGAAGCCGAACAGGAATTGATTCAGATTGCCAATGAAAAACAACTGCTTTATGAACGGCTTTCGGTCATCCTGAATACCTTGCCGGCCAGTGTGGCCCTGCTCGACCCGAAAGGGGTGATGGTGGAAGTGAATGATGCCTGGAAAGTGTTCGCCGATGTCAACGGATTTTCCGGTGCCAATTATGGAGTGGGTACCAGTTACTTCACCATCTCTTCACATTCTTTTGGAGACAATGAACAGATTGGGAATGATATTTCCGCCGGGGTACAAGACGTGCTCAATGGCACCGTTCAGCAATTCGAATATGAGTATTCCTGGCACCTGCCCAAAACGAACCGGTGGTTCAGAATGGTGGTGACCCCGCTAAAAGGCCGCGAATTTAACGGGGTGGTGGTGATGCATATAGATATTTCAGAAATCAGGCGGCTCGAACTGGAACGGATTGAAAGCAAAATTGAAGAACAGAAGAAAGTAACGGAAGCGATGCTGAAAGGACAGGAGAAGGAAAGAAATGCCATCGGCATCGAACTGCACGACAATGTGAACCAGATTCTGGTAGGTACGAAAGTGCTGCTCTCTGTTGTCCGTGATTTCCCGGAAAAAACAAGCGAACTGATTCCTTCCTGTATTGATAATATCAGCCTGGCGGTTCAGGAAAACCGGAAAATCGCCCATGAACTGGTAACCCCGAACCTCTCGGATGAGAATCTCCTGCAACAGATAACCCGCCTTACACAGACCATGCTTAAAAATGCAGGAATTGGAACCTATATCAATCATGAAAGCCTGAATGAACGATTGCTGACGGATGAAATGAAACTGGCCTTATACCGGGTGGCCCAGGAGCAATGTACCAATATTATTAAGTATGCGGGTGCGGAACAGGTGGTGATATCACTGGCCACTAAGAAAAACTACTTCTATATGCGCATCGCTGATGATGGGCATGGCACTGATCCTAAAAAAGTGACACACGGTATCGGGTTAAAGAATATTTCCAGCCGGCTGAGCGTATTCGGCGGAACCATCAGTATTGACACCGCTCCGGGTCAGGGATTTGCCCTGGAAATTGAAATCCCGTTACTACCGGAAAAAGCAACAGCACCGGCTGTCTGATTTTCAATCAGATTAGTAATTTGTCTTATCTGAAAGCCTTGTTTAGGCTGGTAAAACAGTTACCTTTACCTGCTAAACAGGAAAGCCGTGAGCAGATCAATTTATATCCGTATTCTCCCCTTTTTGTTTTGGGCGTTTGTATGGTTATTCCAGCAACATCCGGCTTCCGGACAATTATGTACCGGTAGTTTAGGGGACCCGGTGGTACATATCGACTTTGGTTCACCTTCAAACCCTTCAACCGGCTTTTCTGCACCGGGTTATACCTATTCCAATTCCTCCTGTCCGAACGACGGTTTTTATACGATTACCGGTTTTAGTACCGGCTGTTTTGGCGGTGCCTGGCATACGGTGGCCGCAGATCACACCGGCGGAGGAAATTATATGCTGGTCAATGCATCTTTTCAACCTGGTGATTTTTTTGTAAAAACGGTCAGTAATCTTTGTCCGAATACCACTTACGAATTTTCAGCATGGATCATGAACGTGCTGATATCCCCATCGGGAATCAAACCGGATATTACATTCCGGATTGAAACACCCGCGGGTACAATTCTGAATCAATACAGTACCGGTGGAATTAATGTCACTTCATCTCCCCGCTGGGAACAGTATGGTTTTTATTTTACGACCACCGCCGGTAATACCGATGTGGTGATCCGGATGACCAACAATGCACCCGGTGGTCAGGGCAATGACCTGGCCCTGGATGATATCATGTTCAGGCCCTGTGGTCCTGTAGTGACTTCAGCGATACAAGGTGTCAGCCTGCCGGTTAATGTTTGCGTATATGATCAGCAGCCCTACACATTTACAGGATCTCTTTCTCCCGGCTTTGTGAATCCGGTTTATCAATGGCAGTTTTCTGCCGACTCCGGCAGAACCTGGACCGATATTCCGGGAGCCAACGGACTCACCTATACCCGGCCTCCATCGGTTGAAGGACGCTTCAGGTACCGGCTTTCAGTAGCTGAAAGCGGAAATGCAGGCATTCCTTCGTGCCGGATCGCTTCGGAGCAACTGGAAGTGATCATTCATCCGCGACCCGAGGTCAGTGCCGGGCCGGATAAAATACGTGTTACCGGGTATAGTGATACCCGGCTTTCCGGCGTAGTTTCGGGTGATAATGTAGCGTACCAGTGGACACCCCCTGATTTTTTAAGCGCCGATAATGAATTACAACCGCTGGTTACTGCCATCAATGATATGCAATACCGTCTTTCTGCCGTGTCAGGTGCCGGTTGCATCAATGAAGATGAGGTGCTGGTGAAAGTAGTGGCCGGTGTTTTTGTGCCTTCGGCGTTTACACCGAATAATGACGGAAAGAATGATCGCTGGACGATCCCGTTTCTTGACCCGTCCTGGGGGGCTAAGGTGATGGTCTTTGACCGTACAGGACAACTGGTTTACCAGGCAAGAGGGGTCGTTGTAGACTGGGATGGTAAATTCAAAGGGGTTCCCCTGGATACCGGGAGTTTTGTCTATTATATACAGTTTGCGGATGGTAAGCCTGATCTGAAAGGCACGGTGACCCTGATCCGCTGATCCGCGGATCCGTTTATATCACATGTTTATAAAAATACACTGCGCATGAAATATTTAGCGACAAGCACAATTTCTGTTGCCCTCATTTTGATGAGCAGCTTATTATATGCTCAGGAAGCCGCCGATTATGTAAAGGAAGGATTAAAGCTCAAGAGTCAGCGAAAGAGCAGAGAGGCGATGGAGCAGTTTAAAAAAGCCCTGTTGGTAAAACCGGATCATACAGAAGCATTATATGAAATGGGCTGGTGCCAGAATGACCTGAAGGATCATGCCGGGGCGTTGGCCAGTTTACGGAAAGTCCGGAATAGCTGGTCTCAAATAGCCAAAGTTCATTTTGAATTGGGATATGCATTTTTGAAAACCAATCAGATTGATTCAGCCCGTGCTTCGTTTGGGAAGTGTATCGCAATCAGTCCGGTATACAGCGGGGCCTACCTTCACCTGGGAAATATTGCGTATGATAATAATGAAAACAGCGCGGCTTTGTCTTATTTCAAAAAGTATGAAGAACATGTAAAAAAACCTTCGGAAGATTATCTCTACTGGTACAGAAAAGGCTTTGTTCAGAATGCCCTGAAGCTGTACGATTCAGCAAAAACCGCTTTATTGAAATCACTGGAATGGAAAAAGAATTACCTGAATACTTATCTGGAACTGGGGTATGCGGCCACCCGGTTAAAGCAGGCAGAAGAAGCCATTGGTTATTTTAATTCCGCTATTCAACTTGATCCGAAAAGCCATATCCCTTACAATGGAATCGGAGAAGTCTACCGGGATGTAAAGAAGGACATGGATCAAGCCATGTCATGGTACCAGAAAACACTGGCATTAAATGAAAACGAGCGGAAAGCCAATTTCGGGATGGGCTATTGCCTGAACTCGAAGCGGCTTTACACGGATGCCATTACCCATCTCCGGAGAGCCATTGCTTCAGAATCCACGTATACAGCAGCCTATGTGGAATTGGGGTACAGTTTATACAAAACAAAAAATTACACAGAAGCCCGTTCCAATCTGCTTAAAGCGATCGAATTAAATCCCCAAAATGAGAATGCTCACTATTACCTGGTTACCATGTATGTGGAACAAAAGGATAAAGTAAGCGCACAGAAATGGCTGAATGCCCTTCGTGCAATGAATTCAAGGCATGTGGCTGAACTTGAGCCGAAAGTCAGTGCCCTGTAATCACTAATCGGCTGTTCATTTACAGGCTTACTGCAAACAGCTGTTAACTGCCTGTTCTCACTTGTTTATTCAACCGGTTTATCCGGATCTCTCTTATTAATTTCACGATGCAATTGTGAATCCCTGATCACTAATTCCTATTACCCATTACCTGATTCCTCTTCGGGAATAAATCCGCCCAGTTAAAAATGTGAACTGCACAGGCAGTTTGGTATGCAATGAGCCTCCCTGGTTTTCTAACCGGGGATCTTTTTTTTACACTTATCAACGAGCCGGTTGCAGATACAAACCCATTGGATGCAAGGGGCAATCCGGGGAAAACGGGAAGAAAGCGGTGAATATTTTAGCAGGGTAATTATCCAATATTCACTTAAAAATCAACACCAAATGAAAATGAAATTCATGGCGCTGTGCCTGATGGCCGGCCTGTTCGTACTCCCTTCCTGTAAAAAAGACAAAGAAACCACGCCGACACCACCCCCTGTGGTGGTCAATCCAACACTCAGGGCAATCAGTCCTGCCGCAGGACCTAAAAACACCCTGGTAGCCATTAGCGGCACAAACTTCGGGACAAACAGCTCTGTGCTGAAAGTGTTTTTTAATAATGTACAGGCCAGCATTCAATCGGTAAACGATACCCTGATTACAGCACTCGTGCCGGTGAATGCAGGTACCGGTGCCGTAAAACTGGAGAAAAACAGTACTTCCGTTAGCGGTCCTGCTTTTGAATATTATGTAACCAACCGGGTACTCACCTATGCCGGCAACGGCCAGGGTTTTGCTGATGGAAATGCGGCAGCTGCTCAGTTTAATGTTGTGAGCGGTGTGGTGAAAGATGCAGCCGGAAATTTATTCGTTTGTGACCGGGACAATCATCGCATCCGTAAAATAACCCCACAAGGTATAGTATCCACCTTTGCCGGTGGCACCATGGGTTTTGCGGATGGTACAGGTACGGCGGCCCGTTTCAATCAACCCTATTGCATTACCATTGATGGGGCTGGTAACCTGTATGTAGGGGACCGGATCAATCATTCCATCCGGAAAATAACTTCGGCCGGCGTGGTGACCACGTTGGCTGGAAACGGTACAGCCGGTGATGCAACAGGTACCGGTAGTGCCGCCCGGTTTAATGAGCCGATTGGGATAGTTTCGGATCCGTCTGGTACTTTATACGTAGCTGATTATATCAATTCGAAAATCAAGAAAGTAACGTCAGCCGGGGTGGTGACCACTTATCAGAATATCCTGGCCTTTGGACTGGCGCTGGATGCTGCTGGTAATTTGTATGGAACCGGCTACTATAATCATTTTATCTACAAGTTTAGTCCGACGGGTGCATTCAGTGTGGTAGCCGGATCCAATGGTAACGCCGGTATAACCGATGGCACAGGAACGGCGGCCCTTTTCAATTTTCCGTCAGGGATCACCGTGGATGGGAATGGCAATCTGTATGTGTGTGATGCACAAAATCACCGGATCCGCAAGATCACGCCGGCCGGGGTTGTTACTTCACTGGCAGGGAATGACCCGGGCGTGATGGATGGTATTGGCAGCGGAGCCTCTTTTGATACGCCACTTGGTATTTGCGGGGACTTTGCTAACAATGCTGTTTATATCGCGGACTTTAATAACAGCCGTATCCGTAAACTGATTGTTGACTAAAATTTGAAATATGAATAAAACAGAATGGTGGCCCAAAGAGGGTAAACTGAAAAAAGGCCTGATCATACTGGGCATCGTAATCGTTGCCGCTTTACTGATCACATTGATGGAAGAAAAAGGGCTGACTTTTACCAAACGGATGCCGTTTGTGATTGCGCTGGCCTGCCTGGCTGTCTGGTTCTACCAGCCCGCCAAAAAAGAAAAAGTATAGGCCGGGATTCAGGAACTACCGGTTGACCATAAGCAAACCGTTCACCTTTTCCGATAACCACTACCCGAACCGTATCCCTGCTCAGGCGGGGGTACGGTTTTTTGTTGATAAGCGAAGTTGTTTAACTGATAACTGCATGATTCTGGTTGAAGTCTGCCTGTTATTCACAATCCGTAAATAAATCCGGAAAAACAGTTTCCGGGAAAACCGGCTAGTTCCCCTATTTTTAAAGGCATACCACAACCAAGTCCCCCGTTATGAAAAGAGTTTCTTTTCTTCTGATTTTTTTTGTCCAGGCAGTTATACAGCCGGCCATGGCTCAGTCCTGCAATTGCGCGGAGTATTTAACCCTGAAAGCAAAATGGGAATCCTCCGAGGATGAGCTTACAGGTTATATCAGTCAGCTACGGGCTTCTTCCAATAAAGTTTGTGTGGCTAAAAGCTATGAGTGGCAGGCGGTGGACTTCATCGAGAACGGGGCTTATGAACGGGCCGATTCCTTTTTAAAGGCAGCTGAAAGGTTATATATGCAGACAGGTTGTAGTGACAGCATTTTACTTTCTACTTATAAAAACTGGGCCCAGTTGTTTTTTGTACAAGCTGATTTCGGTAAAGCCCAGGAATATAGTTTCAAATTGTTAAAAGTGGCCGAGTTGACAGGTAATCCAGCTGAAATCGGGAACTGTTATACAATGATAGCTCAATTATTTAATCAGACAGGGCAAGCGGAGAAGGGGGTGGTTTATGCCAGGAAAGCAATACCATTCATCAACCTGGTAACGGACCCGGTTAAAAAATCTGACCTGCTTTATAAACTGTCGAAACGTTATTTGTGGTATTACCAGGATACCAAAGCGGAAGGGAGTCTGGATACATCAGAATTGTTTACCATCAGGCAATTGGATGTAGCCAGGTCCATTAACCGTAAAAGCGCGTTGGCCGCCGCATTCAATAATCTCCAGGGTATTGCCTGGGAAAGAGGGGATCTTAAAAAGGCATTGGTCTACCTGGACAGTTCCTTTAAATACACGGATAAGGAGAATGATGATATTGTAGGCACGAATTATTTTGACAAGGCTGACATTTATATCGAACTGAAAGATTATGCAAATGCGGCCCGGATGGCTGATTCAGCCTTATATTACCGGCAAAAGGAAAAGAACCCCGCCTATCTGGCGGAATCCTACGAGCTCATCTCCCGGATCAGTATGGAAACCGGTGATTACCGGAAGGCCTACGAATTCCGGGAAAAGGGCCGGGCCATTACGGACAGTATAAGAAATATAGAGAAAACAAAAGAGGTATCCGAACTGGAGAAAAAATACAGCCAGGAAAAAAATGAAAACAAGATTAAAGACCTGGCCCGGCAGAAGCAGGTCTATCTCTTACTGGCGATTGCAGGTTTACTGGGCCTTGCCGTTCTTGGATTTTTTATCCGCCAGCAATCATTAAAAAACAAGCAGAAGATTCTGGAGACAGAGCAGCGCCTGAACCGGGCCCGCATGAATCCGCATTTCTTTTTTAATGCGCTGACTTCACTTCAGCTGCATGCCCTCGAGGAAAATGATGGTAAAACACTGGCTGGTAATATTTCCAAATTCTCCCATATCATGCGGGAGACGCTGGAAAGCACGTATAAGGAATACGTGACCATTGCCCAGGAAAAGGATTTCCTGGAAGAATACATGGAACTACAGTCCATCCGTATACCTGGTCAGTTCCGGTTTGCGGTCACTTATGCGTCGACCATTGAACCGGAGGATACGATCATTCCTTCCATGATACTGCAGCCCTTTGTAGAAAACAGTATAGAGCATGGCTTTGCCGGTATTGACTATACCGGACAGGTGGATATCCATTTCGATCAGGCCCCCGGCGAATTGCTCGTGCGGATTTCGGATAATGGGAAAGGGTTGCTGACCGGACCCAAAGAGAATAACGAGCATATCTCCCGGGCCAGTCAGATTATTAAGGATCGTATTTATCTGTTAAATGTAAAGCTCCGGACAAAAGCCTCTTTTTCCATCGACAATAATGCACATGAAAAAGGGGTAACCGTGTTGATCCGGCTACCCCTGTTATATAAAGATCAGGTCCGTTAAATCTATTTCAGTTTATCACAGCCGATTTCTTTTTTTCCTCCGTAGCTGTTGAATTTTATTTTGGAGTCATAGTTCCCGTTGCCGGCATAGTCCTGTCGGAAGGTGAACTCCTGGTAATAACACTTGCCATCCGGACTCTTGATGGTACAAACCGCGCTGAGATAGCGATACATGATCACACTGGTCAGGCTGTTTTTTTCAATATTCCAGGAAGAGGAAGTGATGATGGCTTTCAGAAACTTGTCATTCCATCCCTCATTATTAGCGGCCGCTACCATTTGTTGTTCAATGGCCGCATTACTCATTCCGGCTTTCGGCAGCTTACGTCCGGCCATCAGTTCATCGTGCAGTTTGGTCGCCTGCGTTTTAATGGCGGAGGTGCCTTCATTCAGATCGAGTTTCACACTGCTTTTAATATTGTTGATAATACTGGTTGGAAAATGCAACTCACAGCTGATGGTATGACTGATATCGCCACTACGCACCAGGTCATCAAAGAAGTAGGAGTAGGTCCAGTTTTCATCCGCGAGGTAAGGAGCATAATTCGCACTCAGCCATTTGGCATCCGGCAACAGGGCAAACTGCAGGTACGATTTATTCTGTACACTCAGCGGAACTATAATATTGGACAAATCCCCGCCCCATACAGCGGTACCTCCATCTATCCGGATAATGATCCGCAATTGTTCATTTCCTTTCATCAGCTGATTGACATTATTCCCAAGGTAAACGGTACCAAAAATGGCTTCCCCGGTCTTGTAATCATTTTTTATAGCACCAGCCATCTCTTTTTCCTTGCCGATCACGAGGGGTTGGCTGCTCCAGACGATCTGGTTGACATGTTCTTTGTGAAAATCGCTGGTGTAAAATTTGGCCGCTTCCGCATCCGCATTGCCCAGCAGCTTTTTTACTTCGGCCAGTTTTTGCGTAAAGTCCGGGTGATTGGGTGAAAGGATCAGAACCGCTTCACATTCATATTTTATATCTTCCAGCAGCTTCATTTTTTCCTGTGGATTGGCGATATTCTTACTTTTTGTCAGGGCCTGCACGACGTTCCACTTCAGCCGGTCACTGCGTTTCAGGTATTCATTGTAATCGGCCAATACGGCATCAGTAAGCGCGGGATAACTCTTGGGATCAACCGTTCCGGCAGCACTTCGTTTTTCCTTGTATTCAGCAAGGTTAAGTTCAATAACCCGGTCATAATACACTTTGCCCGTTACACCGGGTTGTATATCACTTCCACTGGAGTAAATCCCCACCATTTTCTGGTAAAGCGTTTTAAAGTAGTTTTTTTCTGCCTCTTCCTTTGCTTTGGCTGCGTTTTTGTCTCCGGCTTCTTTGGCTGCTTTATCCTTCCAGGTTTTCAATTCAGCCTCCATCGCCGTTGTATTATAGGAGGGATCCTTTTCCTTTACCTGTTGAAGCATCCGTTCTGCATTACTGACAGAGGAACCGGTGCCCGTACCCGCCTTTAATTTTTCAATATGACTCCAGAAGTTTTTAAGCGGCATTTTGGCCGGACCTGTATATCCGGGATCCTGTGCATTTAGCAAAACGGTGAGAAACAGGCATAAGAAGGCAAACAGTGCTTTTTTCATAATTGACAGATTTTAAGCTTAAAGAAAGGGAATGGGCAACTGATTTTAAGGAAGGATCGATGACTGCATCCTGCTGGTCGATAGATGCCCTGAAAGATGTGATAACTGCCGGTTGCCCACATTGCCGGGCCAGGTCAGGATAAAATGATTTTGCCGTCCTGTACTTTGTTGGCATATTTGGAGAGAATAGTCCGATTTCAACGTCCAGGGCAGTTGTTCAAACTCATTGCAATGAAAGTATTACTGATTGATGATGAATCTAACCAGCGCAACGCGGTAAAGCAATTATTACGTTCATTTTGTCCGCTGGTACAATCCATTGAGGAAGCCTCCGGTGTAAAAAGCGGACTGCAGGCGATCCGTGATGTTCAGCCCGATCTCATTTTCCTGGATGTGGAAATGGGGGATGGAACAGGTTTTGACCTGATGCGGGAAATCAGGAACCCGGGTTTTCAGGTAGTGTTTATCACGGCCCATAATAAATATGCCATTACCGCTTTTCAATACAGTGCCATTGATTACCTGCTAAAGCCGGTTGATCCGGCCGAATTAAAAAGAGCCGTTGACCGGGCAGCCATTCATGTAAAAAATTCCAGTCTGCAGGAACAACTCCAGGTGCTCATGCAACAACTTTCCGGTATACATAACCAGGACCGCAAGATCGTACTGAAGGATATTGACAATACATATTTTATCAAGGTATCGGATGTGTTGTATTGTGAGGCCGCAGGTTCTTATACCCGGTTCTTTTTTACAAACCAGCAACCGATCCTGGTTTCCAGAAATCTCAAAGAATATGAAGAAGTGCTGGAAGGGCTTGGTTTTCTCCGCACCCACCATTCGTTCCTGGTCAACCCGGAAAAAATAAAACTGTTTGACAAAACGGATGGAGGTATGCTGATGCTGGAAGGCGGACTGTCTGTTCCCGTTTCACAACGGAAGAAGGACTTTGTGATGCAGGTCCTGGAAAACCGTTAAGTATGTCAGCGAGAGGGCAAAAAAAATCCTCCCGCAACAGGGAGGATTAATTAGTTTATTTTGCCTGAATTAACCTTTAGTCGGCGCTTTTTCTATTGTTCCTTTTCCTTTTATATACAGTTCGTAGGCTTCCGGGGACAACACTTCTCCCGTGATTTTTACGACTTTAGGCTGATCTACTCCGGCGAGTTTAATAAATACATCTTTATTGATTGGTCCGACTGCAGCTGAGTTATAATCCACTTTCAGTTTTACAGTGGCGCCGGGCATAATGGGTTCAACGATTTTTTCAGGAGTGGTGCAACCACAACTGGCATACGTGTTTTCCACCACCACAGGTTTGTCGCTGATATTCTTGATTTCAAAATAATAGGTGATGGGTACACTTTGCTTGACTTTACCGAAATCATGATTTTCCGTATTCACTTTAATCATTTCTTCTGGTTTGGTCTGGGCAGAAAGAGCTACGGTAAAAAATAAAGCGGTAGCGAGGAAAAAAATCTTCTTCATGGTTTGTTATTTTAAAATGTTTGTTTTTTTAAGAAATCAACTGAAGCATTTGCCGGCGCCGGTCCGTCAGGGGCTTTCCAGACAAATCCCTTTATTCTGATTTGTTTGTTTTGCGTGCTGTTGTTGTAAAAGACGGTGATGAATTTATCAAACATCCCCTCACTGGCGGCATTAAATCCTACTTTAATTTTTGTACTGGCACCCGGAGCAATCGGATCACGGCTCCACTCGGGTGTGGTACAACCACAACTGGCTTGTATATTATCCAGTTTTATGGGAGTCTTCCCTTTATTTACAATTTCAAAAAAATGATAAACCGGCTTTCCTTGCGGAATTTTAGCAAAATCAAACTCCATTTCCTTGAACAACAGCTCAGCCGTTTCGGTTGTGGCAGGCTGCGGGGGTGTAGCGCCGTGATTATGCCCGTCGTTTTCGTTATGAGCCGGTTGCTGGGCCTGAACGGCCAGCAAAACCGTCATGGATAAAACTAAAAGGGTAAGTTTCTTCATACTGAAGGGTTTAGCGCTGTCAAATTTAAGGGAAAGATGGCAGATGTCATAGCGGGGTTGCACGGGTTATCCGCTATTTTTTAACAGGGGATTTGTACGCGTTCATTCTCCCTATTTTTGTTGTATGGAAAATACCCAACCGGAACTCCTGACCGATCCCGGGAAACTGTCCTATGACCGTTTCCGGGAAGAGGTACTGAATGACTACCGAATTGCCTGTATCAGCAGGGAAACCAGTTTGTTAGGGCGAAAGGAAGTATTGGGAGGCAAGGCCAAATTCGGCATTTTCGGGGATGGAAAGGAACTGGCCCAGGTGGCCATGGCCAAGTTTTTTCAACCCGGGGATTTCCGGAGCGGGTACTACCGGGACCAGACTTTTATGTTTGCCATCGGGTTGACCACGGCCGAGCAGGTTTTTGCCCAGCTCTATGCCGACCCGGATCCCAGCCGGGAACCCTTCAGTTCCGGTCGACAGATGAATTGTCATTTTTCCACCCGGAATGTGAATGAACAGGGTGAGTGGATGGAACTGGCCACTACCAAAAATATCGCCAGTGATATGGCACCCACAGCCGCACAAATGCCCCGGTCGGTCGGACTGGCTTATGCATCAAGGGCCTTCCGGAACGTGGAACAACTGAAAGCCTTCAGGGGACTCTCCGATAACGGGAATGAGGTTTGCTTTACCACCATCGGCGATGCCAGCACCAGCGAAGGTCATTTCTGGGAAACCATGAATGCCGCAGCGGTTTTACAGGTACCGATGGCGGTATTTGTGTGGGATGACGGATATGGAATTTCAGTCCCTAAAAAATTCCAGACCGTAAAAGCATCCATTTCTGAGGCACTGGAAGGTATGCGGAAAAAAGAAGGTACGAATGGCTTGAATATTTATAAAGTAAAAGGATGGGATTATGCCGGCATGTGCGAAGCATTTGAGGAAGGTATCCGCCTGGCCCGTGAAACACATACACCCGTGCTTTTCCATGTAGAAGAAATCACGCAACCGCAGGGACATTCCACTTCCGGCAGTCATGAACGCTATAAAAGCCCTGAACGGCTTGACTGGGAACGGGAATGGGATGGTATCCGGAAAATGAAAGAATGGCTGATGGCCAATGACCTTGCCAATGAAGAAGAATTGGATGAAATAGCTGAAAAAGCAAAAGAACATGTGCGGGAAAGTAAGGCCAGTGCCTGGGCAAAATTTATAACACCGATTAAAAAGCAGGTAGCCCGGGCCACCGATCTGATTCATGCGATGGCAAATGCGCTGCCGGAGAAAAGTGATGAATTGCATAAAGTGGCCCGTGAACTCTCTGCCAACCGGGAGCCCCTTCGTCGTGATGTACAGAAAGGACTGAATGCGGCACTGACAATTGCGGGTGAACATGATGCTACATTCTGGACCAGGGATTTCTATAAAGAATTGCAGGAAGAGAACAAAAAGTATTACAATACCCATTTATACAACGAAGGTCCGAAGAGTGCCCTGCATGTGCAGGAAGTGCATGCCGTAATTCCGGCGGAAGCGCAGGTACTGAATGGGTTTGAAATCCTGAACAGGTATTTTGACGAACTTTTTTCCAGCAACCCCAAAGTGCTGGCATTTGGTGAAGACCTTGGGTATATCGGCGATGTGAACCAGGGATTCAGCGGCCTGCAACAAAAACATGGAGCCGAGCGGATATTTGATACGGGTATCCGGGAACTGACCATCATGGGACAAGGTATAGGGTTGGCCCTTCGCGGACTTCGTCCGATTGCCGAAATCCAGTACCTGGATTACTTGTTATATGGACTGCAGCCGCTCAGTGATGATGTGTCCACCCTTCATTATCGTACCGGTGGTCACCAGAGCTGTCCGCTCATCGTGCGCACCCGCGGGCATCGCCTCGAGGGGATCTGGCACAGCGGTTCTCCCATGGGAATGATCATCAACTCACTCCGTGGCATGTATGTCTGTGTTCCCCGCAATATGACACAGGCCGCCGGAATGTATAATACGTTGTTACGCAGTAATGATCCCGGACTGGTGATCGAATGTCTGAACGGGTATCGTCTTAAAGAAAAACTTCCGTCCAACCTGATGGAATTCACCGTTCCGCTTGGTATACCGGAAGTGCTCAAAGAAGGCGCCGATATCACCATCGTGTCCTATGGGTCCACCCTGCGGATCATCAACGAGGCCGTGCATATGCTCGAAGCGGAAGGGATCAGTTGCGAAATCATTGATGTGCAGACCCTGCTTCCCTTTGATATCAATCATGCCATTCTCGATTCACTGAAGAAAACCAACCGGATCGTCTTTGTAGACGAAGATGTACCCGGTGGTGCTGCCGCTTATATGTTCAATAAAGTGATGGAAGAACAGGGGGGCTACAAATTCCTCGACGTAGCCCCGAGAACAATCACCGCCAAAGCCCATCGTCCGGCCTATGGCAGCGATGGGGATTATTTCAGCAAGCCGAATGCGGAAGAGATACAGGCGGTGGTGAGGGAGATGATGAAAGAGTAGTTAGTAGATAGTAGTTAGTAGATAGTAGTCAACAGCCCCTCCTGAGGGAGTTGTCGGGTGTCAGGTGTCGGGTGTCAGGAAACAGCCCCTACTGAGGAAAGCTAGAAGCAAGAAGCTAGAAGCGAGAAGGAAACAGCCCCTACTGTGAAGATAAACTTCAAGGCACGTGAACCGTACTTCGTACCTCGTACTTCGTACTTAAAACAGTTGTTCTAAGTAAACCACATGTCCTGACTTAAGCAAATTTTCTATGAAACTAACGATCTACCAAATCGACGCCTTTACAGATACATTGTTCGGTGGAAATCCAGCCGCCGTTATCCCCTTGAAGAAATGGCTGGATACCGAACTCATGCAAAAGATCGCCTTAGAGAATAACCTCAGTGAAACGGTATTCTTTGTGCCTTCCAAACTCAATGGGGTGGATTATGATATCCGCTGGTTCACGCCGGCGATCGAGATCAATCTTTGCGGACATGCCACCCTGGCTTCTTCCTATGTGATCTTTGAGCTCCTGAAAACCAATAAGCGGAAGATCGTATTCCATTCACAGAGCGGTATGCTGACGGTGAAGAAGGAGAAGGGAAAAATGTGGATGGACTTTCCTTCCTGGAAACCTGAACGGCAAACGGAATATCCCGATGCATTGAGCCAGATACTGGGCGGGGCGGAAGTAGTGGGGGTGTACAAGCACCGCGACTGGCTGGTGGAATTGCAAAATGAAGAAGCAGTACAACAATGTGATCCGGATTTTACGCTGATGAAAAAACATATGGACAAACTCATCATCACGGCACCCGGAAAGGAGTATGATTTTGTTTCCCGTTTTTTTGCCCCGGCCGCAGGCGTTACCGAGGATCCGGTAACCGGTTCAGCGCATTCCCAATTGATTCCGTTCTGGTCCGAAAAACTGGGTAAACATAAAATGACCGCCCGCCAGTTATCGGCCCGGGGGGGTACGCTGTATTGCGAACAACTCAGCAAAGAGCGGGTACTCATGGGCGGTACCTGTGTGTACTATATGAAGGGCGTGATTACCCTGCCTTAATCCAAAAACTTCTTTCTCAACGCAGGCGTGGGAATCATGCAGGATTCCTGCCGGCCGAACCAACGGTACCGATTACGCGCGATCCAGCGGTAAACCCCGTCGCGGATAAAGCGGGGTATAATGATGTAGATATAGAAGACAGACCAGGGAAACCCCAATCGTTTCATCATCAGGAGGGCACCGGTCGAATGGGTATAGATGTTGTCACCCTCTGACAGAACAAACGAATTCAGTGAATCAGCAGAAAGACCGTGTTTGGCCAGGATGGCCTGGCCAGTTTTGCCTTGTAACGGGGCAAAACGGAACCGGTCTTTTTTATCCCGTTTAATGATAAACTGCACACTGCTGTTACACAGATTACAAACACCATCAAACAGGACCACGGAGGTTGATTCAGCCATTCCACAAAGGTAATCATCCGTGGTTTCCGGAATATGTTGTATTTTTTGGGAGTGAACCGGTATCGATTATACTTTATTTTGCTGGCCGTCTTTTATCTGCCAGGTCTCCAGTCTGCGGCACAAAGCAGACAACAGGATTCGCTGTATGTTTTTGACCTGATAAAAAAAGCGGATGTGTTTTATAATGGCGGTCTGTATGATTCCGCTTTATGGTACTGCCGCCAGGCCGAAGACTGGAGCATTCGTCATAATTACAAAACCGGTCAGGCTTTTGCGTTGATTAAAACCGGGGAAATCTATATTGACAAAGATGAACTGGATAAAGCAGCAAAATCGGCAGAAACCGTAAATAAATTAGGGTTACAGCAACATGATTCCCTGGTCACCGCTATTGGCTGGTTGCAACAGGGGCAGGTACAACTGTACAGTAATCAGTTTGATGCCGCCATCAAATTATATGAGAAAAGCCTGCAGTATTACCTGCAACAACACCCCAGCCGGTATAGCGGACTGGCTTATAATGACCTGGGCTATTGCTGGGGCAGGAAAGGTGACCTGAGCCGGCAGGCTGAGT
>DAORKK010000003.1:0-55929 GCA_035439525.1 Chitinophagaceae bacterium | reverse complement strand
CAACGATTGCCATGACTGAGCCAAAAAGACTATTTGACTGCCTGGATTATCACCTGGAACGCACGCCGCTGGACATCATGCTGGCCGGTAAAGAGGGGGGGCAGTGGAAAAAACACAGTACTGCCTCCGTAAAGGAGACAGTGGACCGGCTCAGTGCCGGTTTATTGAGCCTGGGTGTCAGTTGCGGAGATATGAGTCCCGAAGGCCGTGATAAGATCGCTATTCTTTCCAAGAACCGTCCCGAATGGGTGATGCTCGACCTGGCCGTACAACAAATCGGTGCCGTGCTGACCCCGATCTATCCCACGATCAATGTCAATGAACTGGAATTTGTGCTTAACGACGCACAGGTAAAATATGTATTTGTCAATGATGAGGAACTTTTCCTGAAAGTATATAGCCTGAAGGAAAAAGTGCATAGTGTGAAAGAGATTTATACGTTTGAACATGTACCCAATGCCCTGCATTGGAAAGAAGTGCTGAATCTGGCCACTCCCGAATTGATTGCACAGATCAAACCGGTTTCGGATAAAATCATTTACGAGGACCTGGCAACGATTATTTATACCTCCGGCACAACCGGTACACCTAAAGGGGTCATGCTTTCGCACCGGAATATTCTTTCCAATGTGAATGCCAGTATGCCCTGCTTCCCCCCTGGAGAAGAAATGAAGGCATTGAGCTTTTTACCCCTCAACCATATTTTTGAGCGGATGGTCACCTACCTCTATCTCTTCAGGGGCATTTCGATTTATTATGCGGAAAGCCTCGAGACCATTGCCGACAACCTGAAAGAAGTGCAACCGCATATGTTCACCACCGTGCCGCGCCTGCTGGAAAAAGTGTATGACAAGATCATGCAGAAGGGCAATGAACTGACCGGCACCAAACGTAAATTATTTTTCTGGGCGCATGGACTGGCGGAAAAATATGAGATCAATAAAGACCAGGGACCGATGTATGGCTTCAAGCTCGGCCTGGCCAATAAGATCATCTTCAGTAAATGGCGGGAAGGACTGGGTGGTAATATCAAGTGTATTGTAACCGGTGGGGCCGCCTGCCAGGTGCGGCTGATCCGCATATTCAGTGCGGCAAAGATCACCATTATGGAAGGGTATGGATTAACAGAAACCTCCCCTGTGGTAGCAGTAAACCGTTATGAAGAAAGCGGCCGGCGCTTTGGGTCGGTGGGTCCGCTCATCAGTGGCGTGGAAGTAAAGATTGCGGAGGATGGGGAAATTCTTTGTAAGGGGCCGAATATCATGATGGGTTATTACAAGCGGCCTGATCTGACAGCGGAAGTAATTGATAAGGATGGCTGGTTTGCTTCCGGCGATATTGGCGATCTGAGTGCGGACAATTTTTTAAAGATCACCGACCGCAAAAAAGAATTATTCAAGACCAGCGGGGGTAAGTATGTCGCTCCCCTGCCCATTGAAAACAAGCTGAAGGAATCTCCTTTTATTGAGCAGGTGATGCTGGTCGGTTCGGACCGGAAATTTGTCAGTGCATTGATTGTGCCCTCATTCCCTAATTTGCTCGACTGGTGCCGTCATCATGGTATACATGCAACCGGGCATGAAGAAGTGATCCGTGATCCGAAAGTGCTCGAGATGTATAAAGACCTGGTCGAAAGCTTTAATAAATATTTCAACCACGTGGAGCAGGTGAAAAAATTTGAGCTGCTGCCCAACGAGTGGAGTGTGGATACGGGTGAAATGACGCCTAAGTTATCCCTGAAACGGAAAGTGGTGATAGAGAAATACAAAGACGCGATTGAACGGATCTATAGTTGATCCTATTTGCTTTTGGCGGCGCTGTCTTTCCGGCCTCTTTGCATCAGTTTTTGTACAAATTCATCGTATTTCACCTGCTGCTGTGGATTGAGCAGGTTGCGCATTTTCCGGAAATGGGCAAATGTCATACTATCGATGGTGTTTTGCCAGACGGCAATTTTTTCCCGGTACATTTTTCCCACACTGTCAGTTACAGATGCATCTTTTACCAGTCCGAAATAAGTAGCTTTTGCCGTACGCAGTGAATCATACAAGGGGCGAACCGCTTTAAAATGATCGTCCTTCATTTGTTTGTGGGTAGCGGCTTGTTGTTCATCCATACCCACTTCTTTGATCATAATTTCAGCCGGATCCATCCGATCCTTTTTCGATGGCTTTTTACCACTGCCATTGACCATAAAGTAAACCAGTACAATATTCGATACCAGTAACAGCCCGATCACCAGGGTCAGTATTTTATTGCTGTTCTTCATCACTTATCCTGGTTTAGATTGTACATGGAAATGGAACTGTTGCCTTCGTTGAGCCGGTATTCCGAAGCGAGTGACTGAAAGGTATCCACTTCGCTGGCTGCTGTATTATCTTCTGTCCGGGGTTGATTGAATACAGCCAGTACATTGATCAGCAGAATGATGGTCATGCCGGCAAATGCATAGGCAGGACGCAGCATCCAGGAAGTCCTGGCAGCGGGAGCCACCTCTCTTTCCATCCTGGCTTTCAGCCGGGTATAGAAGAAATCGGGGGCTGTAGCCTGGGTACAGCCATCGAGGCTGTTCAGGATTTCATCGATTCTATTTTCCTTGTTTGTATTCATATAACAAGTTTTTGACGTTAACAGGGGATAAAACCTTCGAATTGACTTTTTTATTCCAGTTCTTTCTCCAGTAATTTCCGGAGGTTTTGTTTGGCCCGGTGCATCAGTGACTCCACGGCTGCCACGGTGGTTTGCATCACCTCGCTAACTTCCTGATAACTAAGATCTTCCAGTTTATGTAAGGTAAATGCAATTTTCTGATTTTCCGGCAATTTTCCAATGACTTTAAATAAGCGGGCGGCATTTTCTTTCCGGTCCAGTTCCACCCCGGGGTGATTAAAATCAGGAATATCCTGGGTGGGTTCGTTGTCTTCGCCCAGCAGCCGCTGAATAAATCCGAACCGTTTTTTGCTTTTCCGGCTCCGGAGCAGGTCCAGGGAGCGGGTGGTAGTGATCCGGTAGATCCAGGTCGACAGTTTGGATTCGGCTTTAAAGGAACCGATGGAACGGAAGACCTGGATAAACACTTCCTGGGCCACATCCTCGGCGTCTTCCGCATTTTGTACAATGCCCATGGCAGTATTATACACCCGGTTCTGGTAGGTATCCACCAGGTACCGGAAGGCGGATTCATCTCCGTTCCGAAGCCCTTGTATCAGTTCAAACTCAGTCAACTAGCGATCAGCAATTTTATGCACGAACTTACGAAAGAGGCGGTTAATTCTTTTGTATATTTGCACCCCTTCACTAAAGCTACGGGGTACGAGGCCTTGCCGTCCGAAGCTTTAGCAAAGTACGGTCCCGTAGTTCAATGGATAGAATAGAAGTTTCCTAAACTTTAGATACAGGTTCGATTCCTGTCGGGACTACTTTAGTTAGAAGTTTCCTAAACTTTAGATATCCCGGACGTCCGGGATCGAGACTACTTTAGTTAGTCGGTAGTTCGTAGTCGGTAGTTCGTAGTCAATACAAGCTGGCCTAGCAGAGTGTCTAAGAAACCGGGCTTTCAATTTACTGAACGAATAAATTGTACAAAGTGTTTTCTTCAACTTTAGATATCCCGGATGTCCGGGATCGGGACTACTTTAGTTAGTCGGTAGTTCGTAGTCGGGAGTCTGGAGTCAATACAGTTGCTTCCGGTATGTTTCCTGAACTTTTGATATCCCGGACGTCCGGGATCGGGACTACTTTAGTTAGTCGGTAGTTAGTAGTAGGTAGTTTGTAGTCAATACTCTCACTACTCCCACTCCCCTCAACTAAACAACCTTGCAAAGTGATTCTCCAGATGCTCGCGCATGCCATTCCTGAAGGCTTCGGGATTACCGTTTTCCAGGATGTTGACGAGTTCTTTGTGGGAGACGAAGGTTTTGAGCAAGGCTTGTTTTTTCAACAGGCCACTATTGTGTACGTAATCAAAAACGGGCAGGAGCATTTTCTGAAACTTCTTGAGGGTTTCATTACCGGTTATCTCATAGAGCTTACCATGAAAGGCGATCTCGTGTTCAATATTAAAGAGATGATGCTGCGTGGCCGGGGGTTCATCATCCACAATTTCATGCAACACTTTTAAATCTTCTTTGGTAATACGGTGAAAAAGCAGATCGGCCATGCCTATTTCCAGTACCAGGCGTATTTCAAAAACTTCTTTGAGGGTTTCGGGAGCGAGAATATGCGGATTCATACTCTTGCTCATATTGCTGAACAGATCCGGACTGGTGATCACCGACCCTTTCTTCTTCTTTGATTCTATCAACCCCATCATCCGCAACCGGAGCAACGCCTCGCGGATTACAGTCCTGCTTACCCCTAATTTTTGCGCCAACTCCAGTTCCGTGGGAATCGAATCGCCAATTTTCAGTTTCTGCTGCTGTAATAATTGGACAAGATTATTCTCCACCTTATCTACAAGGCTTGTATTCTCAATGGATTTAAATGGCTCATTAATCACCTGGTCGATCATTTACATTAATATGTATTACTTTATATTTCTACGCTAATTTACTGAAAAACCGGAATTTAATAAATAATGATTATATATATTTGATAATAAGCATTTTATAAACACAACTTTTTCTTTTTGGAAAATTGGATGCAAAATCTATATTTTTGTTATGTCATACATAATACACAACTTAAACTGCTTGTCATGAAATTAAAACGCTTAAGGCTTTGTCTCCTTGCAGTGTTATCACTTGTTGCCAGCCTGGCATTTGCTCAACCAAAAAAAATTACCGGTAAAATCCTTAATGATGAAGCGAAACCTCTTGCCGGGGTTTCTGTTACCATTAAAGGCAAACCCACCGGTACGCAAACCAATGCGAACGGCGAGTATAGCATTGATGCTGCCACTGGTGATGTGCTGGTGTTCTCCATGACCGGCTTTACCACCCGCGAAGTGAAAGTGGGTACTTCTGCATCCATCGACGTTTTGCTTGAAACGAAAATCAGTGAACTTGACGCCGTGGTGGTAACCGGATACGGTACCCAAAAGCGAAAAGAAGTAACCGGTGCCGTGGCCACGGTAAACCCCAAAACCTTTGAACATAGTCCCAGCACCAACGTGGCCACCGTACTCCAGGGCAATACACCCGGTTTACGGGTTCAACAACGTACCGGTCAGCCAGGTACCACACCGACCATCTCTTTCAGAGGCGGTACGGAATTCGGAGGAGCGGGTACTCCGCTGTTTATTGTGGATGGCGTCATCGTTCCCTCATTATACGGATTTGATATAAATGATGTAGCCAGTATCGACCTCCTTAAAGATGCGGCCACTACCGCCATTTATGGTGCAAGAGCGGCCAACGGGGTGGTACTGGTAACCACCAAAAAAGGACAAAAAGGAAAGACCCATGTTACGTATTCATTCAGTCATACGACCAACTATATCCGCCGGAATCCTTCTGAATACCTGAGTGCAGCGGACTATATCCGGATGAACCGGCTTGGCATTCAGGCACGCTTCAGAGGCGACTCCCTGGATAATAACACCAATGCCATGAATACCGACCGAAACCAGCTCTTAGGCGCCTGGGGATGGGCGGTAAACTCCGGCTGGAGAGGAGCAGAAGGCTTGTATACGACACAATTACTCAATAACCAGAACCGTCAGCTGTTGAACGATCCCCGCTGGAAACTCCTGGTTGACCAGAATCCTTTCAATACGCTACTGACAGACAGTATTCTCTATACTGATTTAAGTGCGAAAGACCGGGAAGCATTAATCCTTCAGCAGGTAAACACCACTGAGCATAACGTTAATTTCTCCGGCGCCAATGAGCAGGGTTCCCATGCCCTTTCACTGGGTATGGTGAAAGACAATGGAATGATCATCGGTTCTCAGCTGAAACGTTTTAACCTGAACTTTAACGGCGGACTTAATGTCGGGAAAAACCTGAAAATAACCAGTAATATCAGTGCCTATAATGTAGAACAGGCGCTGCCATACGGCGGTTTTAATAATGTGGATCCCGAAGGAGGTGCAGCCGGCGGCCTTTTACAACGTTTCGTAGGCGTTGCACCGACCGTCAGATATGTCAACGATACTTCCGGTGCCGTTCTGCCCGGACCAAATGATGTAACGCTGGGTAATCCGCTGTACTGGAGTAATCTGACCGTAAATAATACCAACCAGCAGCGTTTCCTCGGTGGTATAAACCTGGAGTACACCGTACTTCCGTACCTGAAACTGCTGGCCAGTGGCTCGGGGTATTTCCAATATACCAACAACAACTTTTTTACCAAGGCCTTCCAGCAAGGAAACGGAGGCGCTTTTAATACCAACAGAGCCGCCAGTTTTAATAACACAAAAACCATACAGTACACCACCAATGCCTTTCTGCAGTTTAATAAAAACTTCAGCGGACATGCCGTCACCGCATTAGTCGGTGGCGAGTTCTACGATTTTAAAAACTATGTAAACTCCGGCTTTTCACAAGGAGCTCCGACTGATTTAATTCCCTGGCTGACGGCCTCCACACCTCCCGGCCTTCAGGGTACAACCATCATTAACCCGGCCGGCGCTTCTTCCAACTTTAACCAGTGGGAAAGAATCGGATCTGCCATCGGAAGAGTGAATTATACCTATAAAAACAAATACATGCTGACAGGTGTGATTCGGGTAGATGGATCCAGCCGGCTGAAAAAAGGAAATTATTACGGAACATTCCCGGGTATATCTGTCGGATGGAACCTGCATAATGAAAAATTCTATTCGGGTTCATTGGTATCAAAATACCTGAGCAGTGTAAAACCAAGAATCAGTTACGGGGTGAACGGTAATGTAAACTCTCTCGGTTTCTTTGCCACTTCCCAGGTGTATAACAATGCCGGTACTTACAACGGATTCGGTGGTACTTATGTGGCATCCTATATCAACTCGGATGTAAGATGGGAAAGAACCAACAGCCTGAATATCGGGGCCGACCTCGGTTTCCTGAATGAACGGATCGTGCTGAATGTGGATTATTTCGTCCGCAATGTCTTTGATAAACTGGCCGGTCTGAATATCTCTTCGCAAACCGGTTTCAGCAGCTTTACCACCAACCTGGGCCAGCTGCAGAACAAAGGAATCGAACTTGCCGTGAATGCAAAAATCATTGAGCCCCGTACTGCCAACGGATTCAGCCTTGAACTTGGAGCCAATTACTTCCATGTAAAAAGCTTTGCGAAAAAACTGCCGTTTAACGGATTACCCGGCAATCGTACCAGCGGCTTCTTTGTATGGGATCCGAACAACCCGGGTCAGCAGATGTACGTAGGAGGCCTGGTGGAAGGACAACGTATCGGGCTTGATGAAGTATGGGCACCGAAGTGGGATGGCATTTATACAGATCTTACCAAAATTACCGCCGATGCGAATGTATACAACGCCTTCCTGCCCTATACCAACAAACGTATCAAACAACTGGGTGACGCGCAATGGCACCAGGTGAATAAAAATGATACCATTGACAGCCGCCAGTTTGTAAAAGTAGGCCGTACGACTCCGCAGCATATGGGCGGTTTCAATATCAGCAGCGGGTACAAAGGCATCCGTCTCTATGCCGGATTTGATTATGCTTTCGGTTTTGTAATCCTCAACAATCAGATCGTACGTGGTATGAGCCAGGTGCAAGGTTCCCAGAACTCCACCACGGATGTATTGAAAACATGGACACCCAATAATACCACGGCGACCATGCCCCGTTATTACTGGGCCAATCAGGGTAGAAACTATGCCACCGATGCCAGTGGTAACAACCCCGCTGCCAACCTTTGGGAGAAGGGCGACTATGTAATGCTGAGAGAACTGACACTGGCCTATGACCTGTCACCTGAAGTACTCAGCAGATACCTCGGCAACCGGTTAAAAGGGCTGAGTGTGAATATTACCGGAACCAACCTCGCCTATTTCTCCGGCTACAGCGGCAACTTCCCCGAATTCGGCGGAGTTGACCAGGGTAAATTCCCGCTGCCAAAAAGGCTGACCATTGGTGTACGGGTAATATTATAATCGATTGTTCAATACAAAAAATACTGAAATGAAATACAATAAAACAATATTAATATCAGGTGTGCTCCTGCTCATGCTGGGCTTCCTGTCATGTACAAAAAAACTGGACGAAGTGGTACCGCAGGACACCATCAGTAAAGACCAGGCATTAAAAGATCCCAACGCTGCGCGAACCCTCTATCACGGAGCCTATGGCCGGTTCAGGGCCTTTGATGCTACCTTTTTCCAACTGGGTGAAATGCGTTCAGATATATGGGTGGATGGATTGTTTACCGAATCTGTTGATGGCGGTTTACAAAACCAGTACCGGCACAATATCAGCAGCCTGAATGTACCTTTCACCAATTGGGGCAACTTCTACAACCTTATCTACAACTTCAATAACGTAATAAATATTATCCCTCAAACGCCACTGACCTCAACGGAAAAAGACCGGATACTCGCGGAAATTTACGGATTAAGGGCTTACGTTTATTATACCATGGTCAGAACCTGGGGGGCCGTGCCTTTAAATACAGAACCGGTCGAAATAATTACCAATACCGCAGAGACCTATAAAAGACGTACTGGTGCAGACACCGTAATGGCACAGGTAAAGGCGGACATTGAACAATCACTTCAGTTATTTGGTACCTCCAATACATTGCCCGTCGGCAAACGGGTTTACTGGAGCCGGATGGCTTCCCTGCTGTTGAAAGGGGATGTGTTTATCTGGTCCGGTACCCATATGGGAGGCGGAAATGCAGATTTCACCACTGCAAAAAACGCTTTACAGGAAATCAGAAATCTCCAGGGTGCCACACTCGACCTGCAAGGCAACTATGCGGATATATTTGACCCCACTAAAAAAAGTAATAACAAGGAAATAATATTCGCACTCAATTACGAACTGCAACAGGCACAAATGGGCATGTTTGGCAGTTTCCTCGTTAATTCTATCCAGGCCAATACGCTGTCATTTGCCCAGGCAGCCACCCCAACCGTTTCTTCGGCATTTCCTTATGTAAATGGAGCGAACCGGGTAGGTATGAACCAGGCCATGATAAACAGACTGACAGCTCCGCCAGCTGATCAGCGTATCAATGGCAGTTTCCGGGTAATGTATTCCAATGCAACTCCGTTTGCTACCCGTGGCGTATTCCTGACAAAATTTATCGGCACCACCGCCGGTACCTCACAGGTTTACAATAGCGATTTTCCTATTTACCGGTATGCGGACGTACTGCTCCTTTTAGCCGAGGCAAAAACTAAACTGGGCGAAGATCCGTCCGCTGAAATCAATGCTATCAGACTAAGGGCCAACGGGGCAGGTTATACTCCGCACACAAACAGCGGGATTACAGACAATATGAACGCGATATTGGATGAATACCTGAAAGAATTTATCGCAGAAGGAAAACGGTGGTGGGCACTGAGAAGAGCGGGTGATTCGTATGTTTATGCCAATCTGAATCCGACCTATTTTTCGCCGGCCAGTACAGCAAAATTCCTCTTACCCCTGTCACTGACTATGTTAAATGCAGACCCGTTACTGACCCAGACAACAGGCTATTAAGTTTTTAGTTCTCAACAGCAATAAGCAGACAGCAGAGAATCACCGGGGGTATTCTTGCCCCCGGTTTTTTAAAAGATCATTTGTACAATAACTTCACGTTATATAAATCGTATGGCAACTCAAAAATTACAAGGCCTGATTGCGGCCCCGTTTACCCCCATGCATCCGGATGGATCATTAAACCTCGCAGTTATACCGGCTTATTATGAATTATTGAAAGCAAACGGTGTAACCGGTGCATTTATCTGTGGCTCTACGGGTGAGGGTGTTTCACTGACTCTCCGGGAGAAAAAAGAAGTAGCAGCAGCCTGGGCTGCCTGCACCAGTCAAGACAATCAGTTTACTGTCATGCCTTTGTTAGGCGGCACCTGCCTGAATGATTGTAAAGAACTGGCACTCCATGCCAGGGAAATCGGTCTGGATGCTGTTTCGTTTACATCCCCCTTCTACTTCAAACCGGCATCCGTGGAGATACTGGCCGAATGCTGCGCTGAAGTGGCAGCCGTTGTCCCGGATATGCCTTTCTATTATTACCATATTCCCGTACTGACCGGAACCTCCTTTCCCATGTATGATTTGCTGAAAGCAGTGGATGGCAGGATACCCAATTTCGCCGGCATAAAATATACCCATGAAGACTTTATGGATTTTATGTCTTGCTTAAATTTCAAAAACGGGAAATATGATATGCTCTGGGGCCGTGATGAAAATATGCTCCCTGCGTTAAGCCTTGGCAGTAAAGGTGCAGTAGGAAGTACCTATAACTATGCCGCTCCCCTGTATTACGACCTTATCCGGGCATTTAATAATGGTGACTTAGCGAAGGCACAGGAACTGCAACAAAAATCAATTGATATGATCCGTCTTTTAGGAAAATACGGCGGGATCTCCACCGGAAAAGCCTATATGAAATTAATTGAATTAGATTGCGGAGAGTTCCGCCTGCCGGTTAGTAATATGAACAGTGCCGCATTTGAATTATTCAGGAACGAAGCTGAAGCGCTTGGTTTCAGCAGTTTCTGTTCAAAAAAACCGGCCGCCATACCTGTTCTCAGATAAACCCTTTCATTTGAAAGTAGTATATATACTGACCTTTATGTTGCTCACTGTCCCTGTACTGGCACAAAAAAAATCAACGCTGACATTGAAATGGGAGATAGCCCATGAATTGCCGGCAGATAGCGGCCAGCTGGTATCATTGGGTATCGCAGGCCCCGTGACCGGTACACATAATGACATGCTGTTAATCGGGGGTGGCGCTAATTTTCCGGAAGCCATGCCCTGGGATGGCGGACTAAAGAAATATTATACGACCGTATATGCCTATTCGCTGTCAACCCGTAAACTGAAGCTGTTTTCAAAAACATTCAACCTCCCCCACTCCATTGCCTATGCCGCCAGTTGCAGCACCAGGGAAGGCTTGCTATATGCCGGGGGGGAAAACGAATATGGAATCAGTAATCTCGTGTGGCTGTTGGAGTGGGATGATAAAGCAAAAGAAATTCGTTTCAAAGAACTGCCCTCATTGCCTGAGCCTGTCAGCAATGCAGCCATTACATTGACCGGGAATACGGTATACCTTGCCGGAGGTGAAAACAGCAGGCAAACAACAGCACAATTTCTTTCATTAGACCTCAGCAATATCAAAGCTGGCTGGATAAAGCTGGCTGATATTCCTCATCCTGTATCACATTCTGTACTGACCGCTGTTACCGGTACTACGGGTAACCGGATTTATCTGAGTGGCGGCCGGAAGAAAAACAATAATGGAATCAGTGATCTGTTCAGTGAGGTCTTTGCTTATGATATCGCTGCAAATACCTGGGATCAGAAAAAATCACTGCCTTATCCATTAAGTGCCGGAACCGGTCTTTTTCATGATTCAAACAGCTTACTGCTCTTCGGTGGAGACAAAGGAGCAGTATTTCACCAGGCAGAAACACTGATTGCTGCAATAAACACAGAAAAAGACACAATGAAGAAAAACGGGATGATCCGGGAAAAAATCAACCTCCAGTCATCACACCCCGGCTTCAGCAGGGAGGTACTCCGTTACGATTTAAATAACGATACCTGGATGGCAGCTGGTACAATTCCCTATGAAACACCAGTGACCACAACGGCCGTGGAAACGAGCAAGGGAATCATTATTCCTTCCGGGGAAATACGGGCCGGTGTTCGCTCACCAAAAATCCTGAAACTATTAATACGGCGTAAAAAGAAATGACCAGGTCAACCAAATACCCATGGATGGTGGTGGCCTTACTCTGGGTAGTGGCCTTGCTGAACTATATGGACCGGCAGATGCTCAGTACCATGAAACCCTCCATGCAGGCAGACATTCCTGAATTACAATCGGCGGCCAATTTTGGATACCTCATGGCCATCTTCCTGTGGATCTACGGTTTTATGAGTCCTTTATCAGGGATGATTGCGGATAAAGTAAACAGGAAGTGGCTGATCGTTGGCAGCTTGTTTGTCTGGAGCGCAGTCACTTTTGCCATGGGATATGCATCAACCTTTAACCAGTTATATTGGTTAAGAGCAGTGATGGGGGTCAGTGAAGCCTTGTATATCCCTGCCGGACTTTCACTGATTGCAGATTATCACTCATCAAAAACAAGATCACTGGCCGTTGGTATACACATGACCGGACTGTATATGGGGCAGGCCCTGGGTGGATTCGGCGCTACCATTGCAGATAATTTCTCCTGGCAACAGGCGTTTCACTCTTTTGGAATTATTGGGATCATTTATTCAGTGGTGCTGATCCTGTTTTTAAGAGAAAAAACGGTTCCGGATGAGCCCATCACAGATGCAATCAACCCCATCAAAAACAAAACCCCGTTGCTGAAAGGACTGGGCCTGTTGCTGACCAATATTTCTTTCTGGATCATCCTTTTTTACTTCGCCGTACCCAGTTTGCCGGGTTGGGGAGTTAAAAACTGGTTGCCTACGTTGTTCTCCGAAAACCTGGGGATTGACATGAGTAAAGCCGGCCCTATCTCCACGATTACCATTGCCTGCTCCTCATTTATAGGTGTGATTTTTGGCGGCATATTATCTGATCGATGGGTGCAGAAAAATATCAGGGGCAGAATCTATACCAGTGCCATCGGACTGGCCCTCACGATTCCTGCCCTGGTACTAATCGGCTATGGCCATTCTTTAATGCATATTATTGGCGCAGCTTTCTGTTTTGGTTTTGGATTCGGGATGTTTGACGCCAATAATATGCCGATACTCTGCCAGTTCGTGTCCAGGAAATACAGGGCTACTGCTTATGGCCTCATGAATATGGTTGGGGTATTTGCCGGGGCATTCATAACTGACTTATTAGGCAAGTCGACTGACAAAGGAAACCTGGGTAAAGATTTTGCGATGCTGGCCGGCATCGTACTGGTGGCCTTACTCATTCAGCTTTTCTTTCTGCGGCCTAAATCGAATGATTTTGCCGAATAACAAATAAAGGGTTATGTCATATACTACTAATGATTTACGGTCACTGAAGGAGTTTTATTCCAGTCAATTACTGACGAATACGGTTCCTTTCTGGTTCCCCCGTTCATTTGATACGGAGTATGGCGGCTTTTTACTCATGCGGGATGCGGATGGTTCGCTGATTGATGATGATAAAGCCGTATGGATCCAGGGAAGGGCTACCTGGCTGCTTTCCACGTTATACAATACGGTGGAACAAAAACCCGAATGGCTGGAAGGCGCACGGCTCGGATATGAATTCCTGAATAAATACTGTTTTGATACCGACGGACAAATGTTCTTCCATGTAACCCGTGACGGAAGACCGATCCGCAAACGGCGCTATTTTTTCTCCGAAACATTCTATGTGATTGCCGCGGCGGCCTATGCAAAAGCAAGTGGCGATGAAGAAGCAGCCAATAATGCCCGTCGAGTATTTGGTAAGTGTATTGAATTTGCCACTACCCCCGGATTACTGACACCCAAGTACACGGACACCCGTCCCGCCAAAGGAATCGGCGTACCCATGATCATGATGAACACGGCGCAGCAGCTTCGGGAAACCATTGGTGATCCGCGTTGTGATGAATGGATTGATAAATGGATAACAATCATTGAAACCGATTTTGTAAAAGATGATATTAAATGTGTGATGGAGCAGGTGGCTCCTGACGGGAGCATCATTGACCATATTGACGGACGAACACTCAATCCCGGTCATGCCATTGAAGGTGCCTGGTTTATGCTGCATGAAGCAAAAAAACGGAGCAATGATCCCCGCCTGATCAACCTGGGTTGCCGCATGCTTGACTATATGTGGGAGAGAGGCTGGGATAAGGAATACGGCGGCATATTATATTTTCGGGATGTATACGACAAACCGGTACAGGAATACTGGCAGGATATGAAATTCTGGTGGCCCCATAATGAAGTGATCATTGCCACCTTGTTGGCTTACTTAATGACCGGTGATCAGAAATATGCGGAATGGCATAAGCAGGTACATGACTACTCCTACCAGCATTTTCATGATACCAAAAACGGAGAATGGTTTGGGTACCTGCACCGGGATGGCAGCATCGCCCAAACGGCTAAAGGAAATTTATTCAAAGGGCCTTTCCATCTGCCCAGGCAGGAATGGTATTGCATGCAACTGCTGAAAGAATATATAAAATGACATGAAAGCCATTTTCTTCATATGGTTACTACTGCCCCTGCCGGCGCTTTCGCAATTAGAGATGGGGAAATACTTTTCCGGAAATATGATGTTGCAAAGGGACGAACCGATACCGGTCTGGGGCAAAGCAGCACCCGGAAGTATTGTTGAAGTAACCTTGGGCAACCTGACCCGTAGCATTGTGGCAGCCAGCGACTCCACCTGGAAGCTGCAGCTACCTGCACAAGCAGCCAACCATCAACCCCAATCGTTGAAGATAAGCAACGGGGATACGGCCGTACAGTTTAACAATATCCTGATAGGTGATATCTGGATCTGCCTCGGACAAAGTAATATGGAGTGGCCGATGATCCGGGAGACGCATTACCCGGAAGAGATAAAGAACAGCCTTCAGCCGCTTCTCCGGTTTTATAATCCTACGTATGCGGGTAAAAATATTTTCGGAACAGGCTTTTCTGATTCCGTGGCTGCATTGCTTACAGCCGGGCGTTTCTACAAAGGGTACTGGCAAGCCTGTGATAGCAGCAGTTTCAAAACTATGAGTGCGGTTGCCTGGTATTTCGGCAAACAGTTAGCAACAGAATTGAATATTCCCGTGGGCCTTATGAATCTTTCCATCGGCGGGGCACCGCTTGAAACATTCATTGATGTGAATACCCTGCTTTCCAGCAAACAGTTTGCGGCTAAAGTAAAAGATGACTGGCTTAAGAACAATGCATTACCAGTATGGATAAGAGAAAGAGGGAAGCAGAATACTGGCAACATAACCAATGTACCGGCTGATGAATATGGAAAGAATCATGCATTCAAACCCGGATTTGCCTTTGAAGCTGGCATAAAGCCCTTATTGCCGATGCCGGTAAAAGGGATCATCTGTTACCAGGGAGAAAGCAATGCCCAGGAAATGGAAAGAGTAATGGAATATGGCAAATTAACTGCATTAATGGTGAATGATTACCGGAAAAAATGGAAGAAGCCAGCGCTTCCATTTTATTTTGTACAGCTTTCATCCATCGATTCGGTCAACTATAAAAGTCAGTTATGGCCCTTGTTCAGGGATGAACAACGAAAAATGATGCAACTGATTCCCCATACCGGTATGGCGGTGAGCAGCGATATTGGGGCAAAAAACGATGTGCACCCGACGAATAAAAAAGTGGTAGGTGAACGACTTGCCCGTTGGGCACTGAGTAAAACCTATCATAAAAAACTGCTGCCCTCCGGTCCACTGCCTTTGAAAGCAAGCTATGAAAACGGCAAAGTCATCCTCACTTTTAATTATCCAGGAACCCGCTTACAGACAAGCGATGGAAATAGTGTCAGGGGCTTTTCAACAGATGGGAATCAGGACTGTACGGCATACATTGAAAATGAAAAAGTGATTATCCCGGTTGAAACCCGTCCTGCATACGTGTATTATGGCTGGAAACCTTTTACAGCTGCCAATCTGATAAACGCCGAAGGATTACCGGCCTCCACCTTTAAAATTAAAGTACAATGAAAAAAATAATTTTACTTTACTCCCTAAGCCTTTTTTGTCTTCTCTCTACAGTGGCACAGGAAAAAGTTCCGGTGTTTACTTCCGGCACGGAAGGACATAAAAGTTACCGGATACCTGCCATCATAAAAATTCCCAATGGCGATCTGCTGGCGTTTTGTGAAGGACGGGTTAATGGCAGCGGCGACTTTGGTGATATCAATATCGTTTTGAAAAAAAGCCATGACCACGGAAAAACCTGGTCAACCCTGGAAACCATTGTGGATGCAGACAGTCACCAGGCAGGCAACCCTGCGCCAGTCGTAGACCTGACTGACCCTGCCTATCCGGATGGAAGAATTTTCTTGTTTTATAATACCGGCAATAATCATGAAGGAGAAGTCAGGAAAGGAAAAGGCCTTCGTGAAGTATGGTATAAAACCTCAGCAGACGGAGGTAAGACCTGGAGCCCTGCTGTTAATATCACTACGCAAGTACATCGCCCGAAACAACCCCAGGTGAATGCAGCCTACAATTTTACGCAAGACTGGAGGAGTTATGCCAATACTCCCGGGCATGCATTGCAGTTGGCAGGCGGTCAATACAAAGGACGGATATATATTGCAGCCAATCACTCTGCTGGTGCCCCTAAAGGACGGTTTGAAGATTACTTCGCCCATGGTTTCTATACCGATGATCATGGCCAAACTTTTCGTTTAAGCGAGACCATTCAATTACCCGGAGGCAATGAATCCACTGCTGCCGAAATCTCCAATAACGGATTACTGCTGAATGCCAGGAATCAAAAAGGGGATGTACGGGCCAGGATAGCAGCCAGAAGTACCGATGGAGGGCAAACCTGGAAGAGTATAGTCTTTGATAAAAATCTGCCTGACCCGGTATGTGAAGGCAGTATCCTGAATATTGGTATTAAAAAACGGAAACACCTGCTTGCTTTTTGCAATGCGGCGGATACCGCAAAAAGAAACAACCTGACCCTGCGCATCAGTTATGATGAAGGCCATACCTGGGCCAAAAGTATACAGCTGGATAAATCGGAGGATGGAAGGAAAGACTTTACGGCTTACTCGGATATCGTTAAGGTCAGTAAAAAAGAAATAGGCGTTTTATATGAAAGGGATGGCTACTCGCAGATTGTTTTCATCCTGGTCAACTGGAAGAAATAACCATGCGAATGAAAAACCGGATAAAAAAAATACTGATTGCCGCTGTTTGGTTACTTTCAGGGACCGTTTTTGCACAAAGGGATACAATTTCATTAAATACCGGATGGGTTTTTAGTATTGATAAAAAAGGGGAAGGAGTCAGCAACAAATGGTTTGCAGGTATCCTGCCCTACGCCAGATCCGTGGAGCTTCCCCATACCTGGAATATTGAAGCCGAAAGCGAAAATCATTACGGATGGGGTTGGTATCAGCGAAAACTGGAGATCCCGGCCAACTGGAAAAATAAAAATGTGGTAGTGCGGTTTGGCGCCATCAATCACAGTTCGTTCATCTACCTCAATGGGGAAAAGATCGGGGAGCATATCGGCGACGGCTTCAACTCGTTCACGTTGAATTTAACGAGCAAACTGAAATATGGAAAAGTAAACAGCATTACCATAGCGGTGAATAATGACTATGGGCGAAACAAAGTTCCTTTTGGCAGTTCATTCGACTGGCCCAACGATGGTGGCCTGATCCGTAAAGTCATGCTCATTGTCAGTGACCGGCCCGCTGCGGACTATATTCGTGTCACACCGGCATTGAATGTCAAAACGCATGAAGGTAAGTTGAAAATCAAATTGGGCTTTACCGGGCTGAAAGACAGCAGCCAATTGCAATTGGCCATTACCATAACGGAGGAAAACCAGCAGACACAGCAGACTATTTACCAACGAACACAAAAACCAGGCTGGCAAAACAATGAAGCGGTTGTTGATATCGTATTGCCCAAAATAAACCCCTGGCATTTTGACCGACCGGATCTTTACCGTATTGACGTGCGTGTAGTATCCGGAAAAAAAACAAGTGATCATATTTCCACCAGCACCGGATTCAGGGAAATCCTTTTTGCCGGGGGAAAAACCTGGCTGAATGGTGAGTATATAAGGCTGATGGGGGTCGAATGGACCGCCGGCAGCAATCCGGATTATGGTTTTGCAGAAACCGATTCGGTTATACTCAGCCAGTGCAGATTAATGAAAGAAGTAAATGCCATTTTTACCCGTCAGCATTTCCAGCAGGATGAATTATTTTATGATTTTTGTGATCGTAAGGGAATACTAATACAACAGGAAGTCCCGCTTTGGGGGCCGGAGACACCGGCTAACGATACGATCCGGCGTATTGCCTTACAGCAAATGGAGCGGATGATCTTAAATAATTATAACCATCCCAGTATTTTTTCCTGGGGTACCGGCAATGAATTGCGGGGCAGGGATCCGGATATAAAAAAGCTGATTACTGAACTGATTGCGAAGGCCCGTGCCACAGACCCTTCCCGCTACACGGCCTACGTAAGTAATACCCTCACCAGCAGTTTCTATAATCATCCCCGTTTTATACCCGATGCCGCCAACGACGGTGATTATATCATGATGAATGAATACGGGGGAAGCTGGTGGGATATTCCTTCGGGACAGATTCATGCCTACCTCGACAGCGTTCACCTGAGTTATCCGGATAAACCTTTTTTCATCTCGGAGTTTGGGCTGTGTGAACCTAATTTTAAAGGAGGGGATCCACGGCGTATTGAAGACCTGATCTACCATATGGCTGTTTATGAAAGTAAGCCCTATGTGGAAGGGGCCATTTACTTCGACCTGACGGATTACCGCACCCATTATCCCGGCACCCCCGATAAAAACAAATACCGGAGGAGGATACATGGCGTTTATGACATGTACGGCCAGCCCAAACCCTCCATGAAAGTGCTGAGAGAGTTGTCTTCACCGGTTGAAATACAATCCGTCCACCAATGGAAAAAAGGAAAGCTAACCGTGGCCGTTTATGGCAGTCTTGGCCTGCCGCAACATACCGTTAAAGGATACAAACTGTATGTCACTGACAGTACGGGTGATTATACGAAAACTAAAGCGTACGAAATTCCGGATCTGAAACCCGGAGAACGAAAATATGTGGAGACTGAAGATCTATACAATGGAAAAGGTATCATCACCGTTGTAAGGCCCACCAGTTTTGTGGTGTCACAAAAATCATTTTACTGAAATGAAACAGTTTATATATACCCTGGCAGTAGCTTTATCCTTGCTGGTATCTACCGGGAGCTGGTCGCAGGTAAACCCGCCATTATATCCGGACTCGCTTTTTTCCACTTATTATCATCAGCGGGTTTCGCTGTTCAGAAAATTACCGCAGACAAAAGACGATATTATTTTCCTGGGCAACAGTATTACGGATGGCGGTGAGTGGAGCGAACTGTTTGCGGACCTGAAAATAAAAAACCGGGGTATCAGCGGCGATATCACGGCCGGTGTATTGAACCGGCTGGATGAAGTGTATTCCAGGCAGCCGGCCAAAGTATTCTTATTAATAGGCACGAATGACCTGGCAAGAAACCTTACACCTGACAGCGTTACAAAAAACATTTTCCGGATAGCGACATTGCTACATGAAAAATCACCGTTCACAAAACTCTATGTGCAATCCGTTTTCCCCGTAAATGAACAATTCGGTAAGTTTTCGGGGCACACGTCAAAGAAGCAGCAAATCATCGAAACGAATCAATTGTTAAGGAGGCATGCTGCACAATACAACTATCAATACACCGATGTGAATTCCGCGCTGAGCGACAGTACCGGAAGATTAAGCGCCGCCTATACTAACGATGGGCTGCACCTCACCGGTCCCGGGTATGTGAAATGGAAAGAAACCATTTTTACATGCGTTTATGATTTACCGGCACTCATCCCCCGGCCAACCATTCTCCAATGGAACCACGAAAAAGTTGATTTGACCAGCTTTAAATTCATCGCTGCGGAAAATCCGCTGCTGAAACAGGAAGCCCTGTTCCTACAATCGTTATTTATAAAGCACAAAACAGCTATCCGCATTATCAGTACGCCCCCGTTGTCCGGACATTTTATCCGGCTGATGATTACCCCGGATATTAACAACAAAGAAGGTTACCGGATGTCGGTTAAGGCGGACGGTATACGGATAGCAGCTAAAACGGCAACCGGTATCTTTTATGCCATCCAGACATTGCAGCAATTAATTACCGGAAAACAGGTTCAATGTGCGGAGATCAGCGATGCCCCCGCATTTCCATACCGCGGCTTTATGGTGGATGTGGGGAGAAATTTTCAAACCACCAAACAACTGAAACAGCAAATTGAGGTGATGGCGGCGTATAAATTAAATGTCTTCCATTTTCACCTGACGGAAGATATTGCCTGGCGGCTGCAGAGTAAGCAATTTCCGCAGCTGACCGATGCAAAACATATGCTGCGCAATGCCGGAAAATACTATTCAATTCCGGAAATGAAAGAGTTGATCGCGTATTGCCGGCAACGGCATATCACCCTCATACCGGAAATCGATATGCCCGGTCATAGTGCGGCCTTTAAAAGGGCCATGGGAGTGGATATGCAAACAGAGAAAGGAATGAAGATCTGTAAAAATATACTGAGGGAATTATGCCTGGAGCTGGATGTACCGATCGTCCATATTGGAGGAGATGAAGTGAAGATCGTCAATAAAGATTTCCTTCCCCAGATGACAGCCCTCTTGCAATCACTCGGCAAAAAAGTGATTACTTGGGACCCCGGCGGATCTGTACCGGAAGGAACCTGGCTGCAAATGTGGATTGGTACGGCAAAACCAAAAGACCGGTTTCCGTCCATTGATTCGAGACATTTATACCTCAACCATTTTGATCCCTTGGATGGAGTAGCGGCCACTTTTAATCACATGATTTGTGATGTACCGGTTAGTGATGAAACTAAAACTGGGGCTACTCTTTGCAACTGGCCTGACCGGAGAGTGGCCAAAGAGGAGGACCTTATCACCATGAATGCAGTTTACCCGGTCATGCTCACCTTTGCCGAACGCTGTTGGCAAGGTGGTGGCTGGAAAAACTATTTATCTGATATCAGCATACCAGGTACTGAGCGATATATTGCTTTTGAGGAATTTGAAAACCGGTTACTGGAACACAAATCCCTTTATTTTAAAAACATGTCCTTCCCCTATGTCAGGCAAACGAATATAGAATGGCATTTGCTGGGGCCGTTTGACAATAAAGGAAACACAGAAATGGCTTTCGCACCTGAATCCACTGCTTTTGCAGATACTGTACAATTAACCAGGTATCCTTCGGTTTACGGAGGCAGCATCTGGCTCAGGCATTTCTGGCATCCGATGATCCAATCCCATTTAGAAAACCCGGAGGACAGTGCTACTTACTATGCGATAAGAAAAATCTGGAGCGATAAAGAAGGGATTAAAAAACTGTGGATTGGGTTCAATGATTTATCCCGTTCGACCGCCACGGATTCGCCACCAGCTAACGCCTGGGATGAGAAAGGAAGCGCCTTATGGGTGAATGGCAAAAAAATCCCGGCACCCGAGTGGAAACGGGCCGGTCAAAAAGGAGATCAGGAAATTCCTTTAACCGATGAGGGATTTGCCTACAGGGAACCAGTTATGATAAACTTCCATAAGGGCTGGAATATCGTGCTGGTAAAAGCCCCGGTGGCCTCTTTCATTGGTAAAGACTGGCAAAACCCTGTAAAGTGGATATTTACAGTGGCCGTGGCAGCGGAATAAACTGAAAAAACCAAAGTAATAACCTCAAAACCCGCCTAAAATCAAATCAGGAATAGTTTTACATTCATATTAAAGAGACATCTTCTACTTCGTGATAATTAGCGTATAGTTTAAATATATACCGCTGCAAGTAGTGATAATACAGCTTCATTTGGCGTCATCTTCAAGCAATTTTAACTAATACTACGGAAAACAGTACTCTTTTAAAAGCTATGAATAGCTGATTATCAATATATAAAAGAATTTTTCGTTATATATACTGGGCGCATATGACTAAAGTCATATATACATGAATAATCTTGTTCTAATTTAGTTTGTGAATATTCACTAACATTAAAAATTAAAAAAATGACTGGAAAGAATAACATGTCGATCGGGTTTCTTACCATGGGAGCCTTCATGGCTTACGGATTCCTTCTCATATACTTAAGAGATTTTGCCCCAGATAAAGCAGAATGGGTAAACTCTTACAGCACAGGAAAACATTTTGAAAGCAGACTTGCGCATGTGCATGGGAATCTGTTCGCATTTCTGAATATTCTCATTGGCTACTTATTGCTGCATTATGCAGATAAAATCCGTTCTGCAAAAATGATTTCAATACTTGCGTTGACTGGTTTGCTGATGCCTGCCGGAATTTTAGCAGAAGTATATTTTAAAGCACCACCCGCTTTTGTGTTGTTGGGCGCTATTTCGATGACTACTTCAGTAATATGGCTTGGTGTATCCCTTTATAAAATGAAATTATATACTAAATGAGGGAAAGACAACTCGAAATTATTCAGGCAGCCGGTGACATCCTAACTGAGTCCGGTTTAGCGGGCCTCACAACTAAAAATCTTGCACTTAAAATGGGGTTCGCAGAAAGTGCCTTGTATCGTCATTTTAAAGATAAGGAAGAAATTATCATTACGATGTTACATTACCTGGCTAATGAAATGGATGACCGGCTTTCCGTTTGCTGTGCTAATTATGACGACCCCGGGCAGAAATTAAGAGTACTGTTCAATGATCAGTTTACATTTTTTGAAAATAATCCCCATTTCCTTGTTGCCGTATTCGCAGAAGGCTTACTCGAACAAAGCAAAAAGGTAAATGAAGCAATTTTTAAATTGATGGCCATTAAAAAAAAGCATCTTCTGCACATCATCAGGGAAGGGCAACTGAATGGAAATTTTGAATCTTCTGTGAATGGTGATGATTTAGTACAGATTCTTATGGGAAGTTTTCGGCTGCAAATGCTACAATGGCGAATAACAAATTTTTCATTCAACATTGTATCGAAAGGAAATCTGTTTATGGAAAGTGTATTCCAATTAATAAAAAAACAACCAACTTCAAATGAGTCTTCTGTTAGATTCGCTTAAAACCCTGATCGCAATTCTTCTTCTATTATTTGCTTTAATAACTCTTTTCCTGAGCAGCTCTGTAATTTTTGATCTTTTTGACATACGAACCAGAGAAGGAAATTTTGTTTTCATTGTAGTTTGGGCAAATTTTATAACCGCCTTCCTATACTTGTTTGCGGCATATGGGTTATGGCTAAAGAAAATATGGACAGTACCTGTACTTGTAGCAGCTATAATTATTCTTGCCGCAGCTTTCTTCGCATTACTAATTTATATCAAGCAGGGTGGTTTTTTTGAGACCAAAACTATAAGTGCTTTATTCATCCGTATCGGACTTACGTTATCCTTCACATTCGCCTCATATTTTATAATTAAAAATATTAAAAATTGAAAAAAAACATCCTGCTGATCCCTGCCGTACTTCTGCTTCATGTAGCATGTAACAACCCTGAAGAAAAGAAAACAGGTACTCATGAAAACCATCTGAAACAAGACAGAAATGAACAGCAAATAAAAATGGAAGGTCATGACAATCAAACAGTTAAAGTATTGCTAGACAATGGAAAAAAATGGAAGGCTAATACAGAAACAGTGGCTGGTATAAACGAAATGTCATCTCTTGTGATGGGCGGAATTACTGGTAAGTTAAACGCGGCGGAGATTTATGACACCTTGCAGTTTACTTTCAAAAGCATATTTGATAAATGCACCATGACCGGGGAATCACATAACCAGTTGCACAACTATTTGATTCCGCTGAAAGACGATTTAACGAAATTAAAAACAAGTAAGACTAATATTGCAATACTCAAAGAAATGCATAAATACCTGTTAACATTTAAAAAATATTTCGAATGAACCTCAAAGCCATATTTCAGGATAATAAACTGATTCAAACAAAAAAAATATTTTCCGCTGCCGAAGGAGTAATAGTAATTCATATCAGCGCTGGCAGCAGTTTAAAAGAACATATTACTACAATACCCGCATTATTAGTATGTGTTGCAGGAGAGGTCATATTTGAGAATGACAGGTCCGAATCAGAGCGGATGATTGCCGGCGAGTTTATCAATATTGAACCAAACATGAAACATTGGGTACTTGCAGAAAATGAAAGCACTTTATTACTGATTAAATAGAAATTCATTATTTGAACAACGAAGAATTACTGCTGGCACAGATAAAAATGAATCATTAAATTTTAACACCTCCGGAAACGATGTATACTGACGGATATTTATTCTGGCTTTGGGTGTAATCAGAGCGCGGGTTTCGGGAAGTAATTTTTGCAAGTTATAGTACAACAGAACTTTTATATCGTTTACATCTGATAAGCGCTAAGCATTTCTTACCTGGTAATCCAACAGTTAACAGTGATGCATACAGAATATTCAAATTACCAAATCGGCATTGAATGAAAATATCAGTCAGAAAATACCCATTATTGATTTTAGTGCTTATTTTATTTATAATCAGCAATGGTAAAACAGCAGGGCAACAGAATAAACTTAATTCATTCCAGGTTCTCTGGGATAATGATTTCCTTAATATTCGTGGAGACGGAACAGACAGGTACTACACCAATGGCATTCGCCTTGATCTATTTTATTTAAAAAAGCAAAAAACAAAGTTTCCCTCATCACTGCTGCTTAATATTTCAAATGATAATAATAATATCTTCAGTTGGGGACTAGCCCAATCCATGTTCACCCCGAGAAATATTAGTTACCCGGATATTCAATATAATGACCGGCCTTACTCGGGTGCATTATTTGGCATTCATTCACTTCAATCTACACATAGTGGCAAAAGAACGAGAGTAAACACCGAAATCCGTTTTGGAGTAATCGGACCACTTAGTTTTGCTAAAGAAACCCAAACATGGGTGCATAATGCCTTTAATTACACAAAGCCACTTGGATGGCACAATCAGGTACCAACTGACATAATTCTAAATTATAATATCAACATAGAGAAGCAACTGCTTTATCCATCGCGAAATTTACTGGTTACCGGTATAATTGAAACGTACAATGGCACAGTATATAATGCAGCGGGCGCAGGCTTTATGCTGAAATTGGGTAAATTCCAGAATTACCTGGAAGAATATTTCATACCTATTAAAAAGAGGGATATTCCCTTTCAATTATATCTATTTATGAAACCTGCGATAAGGGTTGTTCTGAGCAATGCATTGCTGCAGGGAGGGTTACTAAACCAGATCTGGGCTCAAAATACAGGTTATACACTAAATAAAGACATTATTGAGCGTCTCCTTCCACTTTACGATGCAGGCGCAACTCTGGTTTTGCCAGCGTTTTCTCTAACCATCAGTCAAAAATTTATTGGTCCGGAATTTAAAGGACAGTACACACAAGAGTTTGGAAATCTAACGATGAAATTTAAATTATAAAAAATCTTGGTGATCGTTTAGCGGTAAGAAAGAAATAAATCTTTCCCATGCCAGAAAGATGATTATTTACTTTCCTTCATTTACGGGTTGGTTGTTTGCTATTCAGTCCAACCAACTCTCCGTAGCAAAACATACTTAAAGAGAAGCTTACTGATCACGTTTCACAAATTCTTAAATATCATCCACTTCAATAAATGCTGTTAACTACGCTTTCTCTTACAACTGATGCTACATATAGGATACCAAAATCCCATTGGGTCAATCTCATTCACATTATTATATAGGAAGGATATCTATATAATAACAATCGTTTGTTCGTAAACGTAATATTATTTCTTTAGGTGTAAACTCTTACTTTTGTTTCAAATTCAATGACATGAAATCTTGGTTAAGACTCCTGATCACAGTCGTGATAACGGGCATGATAAGCATGCACACGTCACCGGCTAAAGCCCAATGTGGCCTGGCCCCCACTTCCGGCACCACCACCATTACTGCTGCAAACACGATCATCAACTCCTATTATCCCGGTACCGGCAACCCGGTAAGCGGTACTTCTTCATTGGTAGTTGGAGCCATTAATGCAGCCGGAAACGCTACTCCGGTTGCGGCCGGCGATCTGATCCTGATCATTCAAATGCAGGGCGCGGATATCAACAGCACCAATACCAACAGCTATGGGGATGGCGTAAGCAGTGCCACTGCCTCCGGTTACCTGAGCACCAATCTGTATGCAGGTTATTATGAATACGCGAATGTGGCGAGCGTGGCCGGTACCACAATCAATCTTACGTACCCGCTGATCAATAACTACTATACCCGTGCCTTTTCTGCGGGCAACAGTATCCGCAGTTACCAGGTGATCCGTGTTCCCCGATACTATAACCTGGTCATTAATGCGTCTTCATCCATTACCGCTGCTGCCTGGAACGGAACTTCAGGAGGAGTGATCGTGGTGGATGCCACCAACCTGCTGACGTTTACCAACAGTACTTCAGTAATTACAGCTACCGGCCGTGGATTCAGAGGCGGTGGCGGTAAACAATTCGGCGGCGCCTCTGCAGGTAATACCAATGGAGCAGGTGCCATTACGAATACTGATTACCGTTGGAATTCAGCCGTCACCACGGCCGCCAATACGGTCGGCGGCTCCAAAGGTGAAGGGATTGCCGGAACACCGGTCTATATTCCAAATATCATTGCCAGTACCACTACTACTGGCACCCTGGAGGGATATGTTGATGGCAGTATGGGTTGGGGCGCTCCCGGCAATGCCGGTGGTGGCGGAACCGATGGAAGTCCGGGTGCCAATGAATATAATCCAGGAGGCGGCGGAGGTGCGAATGGTGGTGCAGGTGGCAAAGGTGGTTCCGGCTGGGAAGACGGATTGAACAATCCCAATACCTATCCGACTGGTGGTTATGGCGGCAGTGTTTTTTCCCAATATGCACTTTCCCGGCTGATCATGGGCGGTGGAGGTGGTGCGGGTACCGCTAACAACAGCAACGCGGGCAACGAATATTTCTGCAGTGGTGCATCCGGCGGAGGCATTATTATTGTCAGGGCAAATGCTTATAGCGGTGCCGGACAGGTGATTGCTGACGGGGCTGCTGCCACAAATATCACAGCAGGCGGACAAACAGATGCCGCTGGCGGCGGCGGTGCCGGTGGTACCATCATACTGGTTACCACTACCGGCAGCACCGGTATCAGTAATCTGACGGCCACAGCCACCGGTGGAAATGGCGGCGATATGACCACTTATTATTCGCATGGTCCCGGCGGCGGCGGTGGCGGCGGTATCATTTATACCAATGGTACACTGGCCAGCTCAAATGTATCGGGCGGAACAAACGGCAGAACACGTACCTGCTGCGGAACCGGCAATCCTTTGACGGATACCTGGGGCTCTTCGCCAGGAGCAAACGGACGGCTCATAGTTCTTTCTTCCGCTCCTGTTTTATTAAATGGCGCCGGCTCACCAGCTGCCTGTGGCACACTACCCGTAACCCTGACCCGCTTTAAAGGCACGTTGGATAATAACCAGACAGCTTTACTCAGCTGGCTGATCGGCGAATCAATCAATTTCCGTCAGTTTGAAGTGGAAATGAGCCTCGACGGTCTCAACTATTCCACTACAGGTATCGTTTCATTTATACCCAACCAATCCGGTTACAGTTTCAGTCAGCGTTTACAAACCGGCATTCTGTATTATTTCCGTTTACGAATGACGGATCAGGACGGATCATTTAAATACAGCAATATTGTTACACTTCGCGCCCAGGAACTGGCCAGCGAGTCCGCCCTGCAGATCATGAACAATCCCGTTACCAACAGCAGCCTGCTTAAAATAAAAGCCGCCTTTAACCAGACGGCCGTATTAAAGATCTATGACGAAACCGGCCGGCTGCTGCGAAACAAAACAGTTGCCCTGAAAAGTGGCACTCAATTAGTGGACGTAGCTGAAACAAATGGATTAATACCCGGTACCTACCTGCTGCAAATGATGATTGACAAAGTGCCGGTATCGGCAAGACTGGTGAAATTATAATCAATCGCTCAGCAAAACAGCAAGGCTCCGGTTATACCGGTGCCTTGCTGTTTATAGTAAACCCTCAATGATCAATCCAGATCACCCGCCAGCATCATCTTATAAATGGAACTCTTGCCAATAGCTAATACGTTGTCGGCTGCCACCACAATGTTTTTTTTCTTCTCATATTCTGTTTTACAATAGCGCATGTGTACTGCCGCAGGATCTTATCCTCCGGGAAAAAGCGGTATTTATCAGCAGGGATCCGGCCAGGGTGCAAATCCGGTTCCCTTGGCCACTTTCAGGATCTGAATCCAAAGCGAAGTCCATACTTTCCCCGGCCACTGATCCGGAAATAACCGGAATGAACAAGCGATTTTTCGTAACACTTCTCCGTGGTAATCAGGACCGGCGCACCGTGTATGCAGCGGATCAGCGTGTAGCTGTCCAGGTACCGGTTGAAACGCCTGCATCGCCAACAGCAGTACCGCTTAAACTGTTATCGCTGATTTTTGTGCCATCATATTTTGCAAGGCCGGAAAAATTGAATTCAAAACTGATGGAATTACCCGAATATGTCCATGTGCCGGCATTACCACGACTATTACTGCCTTCCACATAATCCCATTTGCCATCGGATTTTAATGTGGCTTTAAAAACACCCCTTGCCATACTACCTGTTGTAAAATTGTAATTAACAGTCCATTCACCCAGGTAGTTAAAATCTGCCTGAGTTGTTTTATCCTTTTTACAGGAGGTAAAAAGTAACAGTGCTATGAAAAGCAATGCAAAGGGTAATACTATTTTTGACTTCATTTTTATGTTTTTTGATTGTAAAAAGTATAGGTTTGGGATACACCGGCCAGATAAAAGCGATGGGCCATGGCAACCGAAGAGCGTGTATTTTTTATTCCTGTTCACATGCCAAACCTCCTTGATTTGCGGAAGGCCACCTATGCTCCATATGGATAGTTTTTTAACCCATACAGGGGTTGTATTTACCTGAATTTCCGGAATAGGCAGTTCAACAGATATGAGCATTCAAACTACACCTGCACGCTTATTATCGTACGTTCAGGCAAAAATCAGAAGGAGGTCACCACATTATGGCAACCTCCTTTTTTACATAGTAGAAAGGACGGAAGAAGCCGGATAAAATGGCTATTGCTTCAACCGGCTCCAGCTCTGTGTTTCACCGGCGATCGTATTCGGATCAAAGGCGGGATTATTACTCAGCATATAACTGCCATCTCCCCGGCTCCAGGCATTGCTATAGCCACTGGTGAGTTCAACTTTATTTCCGCCATCATCAGTCCAGTTATCCACCCCACGCAGGTATTGACCAAATCCATCGGTGTCCGATGAAGGACTGCTACTGCCTGCATTTCTGGATTCCCAGCTGCGGATAATATTATCCCCGATCTCCTGCTGGGCCTGGTGACTGATCTGTATCTGTTTCCAGCCCTCATCCTGCGCATTGCGGGTAACCGCTGCAAAATAAGCCTGCACCCCGCCCGCCCATTGCGGATTGATACGGGCACTGCTGAAAAACGTACTCATGATTTTCCGGGCCATTGGCTCATTACCGGGCTTGTATTTGATCACCACCCGCATACTCACATAGCACTGGGTATTGGTGGACATCCCGCCTTGTGCGCCGGGTACCGAAACCAGCGTTTGCATCAGCGTGCAAAAGGCCAGCCCTTCTTTGCCTTCCTCAAACTGCAATAACCCTTCGGCCGCACTGCCTTTATGATTATACGCCGTATTGCCTCCCTGGCGAGCAGCCTGGGTCATCTGCATCGCTCCCGCATTCATTTGCTGTTGCAGGTCCTCAATGATTCCGGCCGATTTCACTGTTGCATTCAGATAGGGAGCCATGATTGTGATGATATACCCCGCGGCATCCTGTGGCTGTGCTATCGTGCAGGAATGCATCACAAAACCTTTCTGCATGGCATCCAGGTAAATGGGGTCATCACTCCAGTCAAATTGTGTAGCCGGATAAACAAACAGTTCATATTCCTTATCCGGTGAAACCGCCTGCACTGATGCCTGCAATCTGTCTGGCAAACATTTATTTGTAAAGTTCCAACTCACATCACTATTCACTGTCCAGCTCGCGGGTAATAAAAAGGAACTGACTTCGAGTGGTTGACTGAACCCCTGTTGATCCATCACCCGGAAACGTTTCAGGATCACATAGTCTTTCCCTTCCTGCATCACAGAGCCATCAGGATTTACTGCCTGCACTCCTGCTTTTTTACTGGTGGTGTCACAGGAAGCAAGGCTCAGGATATAAAACACAAAGGTGAATATTCGTTTCATGATTTTTAATGGTTTGAATGCCTGATTCAAAAAAATCTTCCGGTAACTATATTTAAAACTGATCAATATTCTGCCAGGAATAACTGCTGTTTTTTACGAGGTCCAGCATCAGGTCCTGCATGGCAAAAACAAATGGATTTTCTCCAGCCGACGGATCCGCCCTTGAATTGAGCAACAGGGCCACACACATCCCGTTGTTGTGCCGGAAAAAACCGGTGCGGGTGCCTGGTAAACTGCCATAGTTATACCATAAATTTTCCGCACTCCAGATACCAATACCACAGGCATAGGACGAAAACACAGCCGAAGGAGTCGTGAGTGCTGTAATGCTGGCAGGGGACAACAAATCTGTACGGGTGCTGAATCCATCAATCGCATTGAGCAGGCGTAATAGATCCGACGCTGTGGATATGAGTCCGCCATCCGCGTCCCTTCTCGGGAATGCGATATTGTAAACAAAATTGGCGTCAAGTCCCTGGCCATAATAGGAAACTTCATTGGCCTTCTTCTCTCCTGCTGTTTTTCCACTGATATCGGTTTGTGTAGCCCCGATCGGAGCCATGATATCTTCCTTGATAAAGTTGACATAGGATTTACCGGAAATTTTCTCAATGATCCTGCCGGCAATACAGAAATTGACATTGGAATAGTCGTACACCGTTCCGGGCGCACTTGGATTCGGCCTTGTATTGATGATCCAGTCCAGCAGTTGTTTGTAGGTATACGAAGGATTCTGATCAATCACATCGCCCCCGGTGGATGCACCCCATGAACCCGATACATTCTGCAACAAGTGACGAACTGTGATATTGAGCAAATTACTGTTATAAGGTGCTGTTCCATAATCGGCGGCCAGCACTCCACCGGTGCCGAACACTTTGGCATCCAGTGAAAGACGACCATCCTGTACCAGTTTCAATATAGCGACACCGGTAAATGTCTTGGACACACTGGCCAGACGAAACCGGTGAGCAGGTGTCACCAGTTCGTTTGTACTGGTATTGGCCTTCCCATACCCTTTGACATACACGAGTTTTCCATTTTTGCTGATAGCCAGGGAGGCACCGGGCACATTGTAGGTACTCATAAACGTGGCCACTTTACTATCTACTGCAGCAATGTCTGCCTGGGTAGCGGGTACCGGATCTGATCCACCTCCGGACTTTGAACAGGAAAATAAAATACCGCTCAAAAAAAGCAACAGGAATGTTTGCAAGGATTTCATATCTGAATAATTAGTGTTTTAGTAAAACGGTTAAGGGCTTTGTAAAAATGGAGGGATTCCTTACGGTCCCGTATACTCCATTTGGATAGTTTTTTGAACGGGGGTCGTCCGGTAGTTTTACATAAATTGTATGATGAAACAGATTGGATACCTGCTTTTACCTGCGCTGATGGCATTTTGTACCGCCAACGGACAGTTTCCGGGTCTCGACAAGGCCCGGGAAGCGATTTACCGGGCAACCAGTGACCAGGAGCGCCTGAGCCGGTTGCAGGCTGCCTCCGTCCTTAAAAATTCAATGCCTGGTGATACGATCTATCTTTATGCAAAATGGGCGAAGCAACTGGCCCTGAAGCTGGGCGATAAAAAAGCGCTTGCCCGGGCTGAATACAGTCTGATCAGCGGGGATATTTCCAGCGGAAAGACGGACAGTGTTATTCCCCGGATCGACCGGAACAAGATCTTCACCGGAATAAAAGAAACCGATCCTGATCTTTTTTATAAAATCCAGTTATTAAAAGCCAATGTATTGAACCGAACCAGCCGGCTGAACGAGGCACAGGAACTGCAATTGCAATTACTCAAATCCGCGGAAAAGGAAAACAATACCCTTGCCCGCCTCTTTTTATTGAATTATGTGGGAGCCACCTATCTGAATACAACGGGACAGCGGGAAACAGCCCGAAAAACCTGGGAAAGCGGACTGGAGATTATCCGAAAGGCCAATAATCCGGATTATGATGAAATTGAAACCGTTCTGCTGTCTAACCTTTCCCTTTATTATTTCGGAAACTATTACGCCACCCCAACCCCTGAACGGTTTGACAGTTGCCTCAGTTTTCTGAACCGTACAATCGTCCTCTGCCGGAAAAGCGAGTCGATGGGCGTACTGGCTTCCACCCTATCGTACCGCGGAAATTTATACGGTCGCCAAAAAATGTATAAAGAAGCGGAAGCTGATTTTACAGAAACAGTGGCTATCCGAAATAAGATCGGTGATCCGTTGTATATATCTGAGGATTTAAAAAATCTTTCCTTTTTCTATTTTGAACGAAATGACCTGGATAAATGCCTGGCCGTGATCAATGAGGGGCTGCTTACTTGTGAACGATTTCATATCCGGGAAACGGTCCTTGATTTACTCAAATTGAAAGCCGGGGTCTATCAAAAGAAAGGGGACAATGCACAATATATAAAAGCACTTGAAAAACTGTTGCTGACGGGTGATACGATCTTCCAGGTCAGAACGGCTGAAAAAATCGCCAAACTTCAGACCGAATTTGACGTGCAGAAAAAAGAAGCCCTGATTGCTAAACAACAACTGGATCTGCTCAAACGGAATTTCCTGCTTTATGCGGCGGGAATCGCCACTTTCCTCCTCGCCCTGTATTTTGTATTCCGGTTCAGAAAATACAAACGGAAACAACAGCTGTTGATGGAAGAAAAGAAACAGCAACATGCGCTCCAGGTAAAAGAAGCGGAGGAAAAAGAACGAAAAAGAATCGCCGCCGAGTTGCATGACAACCTGGGGGTGCAGGCCAATGCCATCCTGTATAACAGCAGTCAGCTTGCTGCAGGATCGGGAAACCCGGTACAGATTGCCAATGACCTGCAGGAAACCGCGAAAGAAATGCTGTTGAACCTGCGGGAAACTTTATGGGCAATGAAAAATTCGGATGTGAATGCCGTACAGCTCTGGTTACGGGTAATCAACTTTATGCAGCAGATGGGCCGGCACTATACCGCCATCCAGTTTAAGGTAAGCGGCACGGCACCCAAAGACTTTATCATCCCGGCCAATCAGGCACTGCATATGGTACTTGTGATCCAGGAAACCGTGAATAATGCGGTAAAACATGCAGGAGCCGGCACGATCAGTGCGCATAGTACAATATATGAAAAGGGATGGACCATTGTAATTCAGGATGACGGCAGCGGATTTGACATCGGAAAAGCAATGGCGGAAGAAGACCGCTATGGACTCAAACATATTCAGGAAAGGGCATTGGCCGGTTCATTCATCTGTCAGCTTGAATCAATACCGGGCAATGGCACGAAGACCACCCTGCAGATCAGCGATAACCGGTAAAGCAAAGACCGGTGATGGCCGGAATACTGTTTTACTTCCTTATATTTAATTATGATCAGAGTAGCTATTGCAGACGATAAAGTATATAACCGGAAGGTGATCGCTGATAAGCTGTCACGTAGCAGCCTGTTTACGCTCAGCTTCCAGGCTGCGAATGGTAATGAATTTTTACAGCAGATGCGGGATCTGAAACCAGAGGAACTTCCGCATATTGTACTGATGGACCTGGAAATGCCGGAAGTGGATGGCGTGTCCGCCATCGGAACAGCTTCCGCGCTCTATCCTTCTGTAAAATTTGTCGTCCTGACCATTTTCGATGACGATGATAAAATATTCAGGGCGATCCGGGCGGGCGCCTGTGGGTATTTATTGAAGGAAGAAAGCGGGGAAGTAATTACCGATATGCTGCAACATCTTTGGGAAAACGGCGCCGGTCCGATTTCACCGAGCATTGCCTATAAAATATTGCAGATGGTGCAGCAACCGGCTCCTGCCGTGAATGATAAAAACAAAGCGGAGAATATTTTTCAGTTAAGTGAGCGTGAACTGGAAATCCTGCAGCTATTATGTGAAGGACTGGAATACAAAGAAATCGGCACCCGGATTTTCATCAGTGCCAATACTGTAAAGAAACATTGCATCAGCATATACCAGAAACTGCATGTTAACAGTAAGGCCCAGGCACTGCGGATTGCCTATACCAAAGGACTGGTGTAAATAGCAAAGCGTAAGGGATTAATCCAGTTCCCCGGCCTGCATCATTTTATAAATAGTACTTTTCCCGATATCCAGCGCATTCGCGGCAGCCACCACATCATTATTGTACTTCTTCAGGTATTGTTTTACAATATCACAGGTAAACTGTCGAAGCGTTTTCTGCTCACTAAGAAAAAAGTCCTCCCGCTTACCCGGTGCAAAAGTGATATCGGCATCCCGTATTTCATTGTCCTCACACATCACCACGGCCAGGTCGATTACCGCTTTGAGCTCACGTACATTACCCGGGAATGGATGACGCATCAGTTTGTCCTTTGCTTCCTGGCTGAACTGGATCGTGCCCAGGTTATTTTCTTTGGCAAACTCATCCGCAAAATGCTTGGCCAATAAAAGGATATCATTCTCCCGTTCACGCAATGGCGGCAGCACGATCGGCAAACCCATGATCCGGAAATAAAGGTCTTCCCGGAAATTGCCCCGTTGTACTTCCTGGGCCAGGTTTTTATGGGTGGCTGTGACCAGGCGTATATCAAGTTTTATTTTCTCATTGCCCCCTACCCGTACCACTTCTCTTTCCTGCAATACCCGGAGCAGTTTGCTTTGCAGGCTCAGATCCATTTCCGCAATTTCATCCAGAAAGATCGTTCCTGCGTTCGCTTCTTCAAACTTGCCAGGCTTGCGGGCTACTGCGCCGGTAAACGCCCCTTTCTCATGTCCAAACAATTCACTCTCGATCAGTTCTCGGGGTATGGCCGCCATATTTACCGCCACGAAGTTCTTTTTCTTCCGGTCACTGTTATAATGAATCGCTTTAGCCACCACTTCCTTACCGGTTCCGGTTTCCCCGTTGATAAGAATATTAATATTGGTCTTGACCGCTTTGGCAATCAGGTTAAATACTTTCTTCAGGCTTTCACTCTGCCCGATCATCGTTTTCTGAAAGGAAAATTTTTGTCCCAGTTCTTCCCTTAATTGTTCCACTTCTTTCTTCAATGACTGGGTTTCCCGGATCCGGATGATGCTGTTCCAAAGTAAATCCTTTGTCGCTTCATCTTTTACGAGATAATCATTCACGCCCATCTTGAGCAGATTAACAGCCACCGCTACTTCTTCCTGGGAACTGATAACAATAACAGGTACCAGGGGACTCAGTTCCCGGATCCGTTTAAATAATTCATCCCCGGTTATATCCGGTAAAGAAAAGTCGATCGTAACCAGGTCCGGTTTCAGGTGCATTTTGGCCAGGCAATCCTTCCCCGATTCAAAACGGGTTACTTTATAATCGGGATTTAAAGAAAGATGGTAATCGAGAATCTCCCCATACCAGGGGTCGTCTTCTACTATATATATATTATAGGCACTCATATTTACCGGATTTGGATACGATTTGATGATTTTCAGAAAACCAGTTCAATGTACAAATTTAGTTTCAATTACAATAATTGGAGACAATTCCATTAATTGGAAATTTTCGATCGTCCTCAGATACCTATCTGTTTGATTTTATGAGAGATATCTTTTGGCACCGGCTTTGGCAAGGATTAAAAAAAAATTTATGAATATTAATCAATCCGCCCCGTTTAATCTGGCATCTGACAACCTGAATTTGTTGGGATGGCAGCCCACTGATTTTTTAGATAAGAAACAGGTTTTCAGGAATAATCGCTAAGTCTTGTTAGCAGGAGATATATCAAAATAAGTACTTGTACTTAACAGGTATAGTGAAATAGTATTAATTAGAAAAAATGGGTCCTGTGATTGACTGTTCAAAATACAATACAACTGCCAAACGGCTGTTTATAACCAGTTAATCCGCATGATTCAACCCTGCGAAAAACTAATTCAAACCGTAAAACTAAAAGTATGAAAATTGCTATTGTAGGAAGCGGGTACGTCGGCCTTGTTACCGGCGCCTGTTTTTCAGAAGTCGGCATCAATGTAACCTGTGTGGACATTGATAAAAAAAAGATAGAAAATCTCAATAACGGGATCATCCCCATTTTCGAACCCGGACTGGAGGATATGATTAACCGTAATGTAAAAAAACAACGCTTATCATTTACTACCGACATCAGGGAGGCCATTAAGGACTGTGAGGTCATTTTTATTGCAGTCGGAACCCCTCCGGATGAAGACGGAAGTGCGGATCTGAAATATGTGCTTTCTGTAGCCCGCGATTGTGGCCGGAATATGAACGACTATATGCTGATCGTTACAAAAAGTACGGTACCGGTAGGCACATCTGAAAAAGTGCGTAAAGCGGCCCAGGAAGAACTGGATAAAAGAAATGTCAATATTCAATTTGACGTGGCATCCAATCCTGAATTCCTGAAAGAAGGGGCTGCTATTGATGATTTCCTGAAACCGGACCGGATTGTGATCGGCCTGGAGTCCCCGAGGGCAGAAGAACTGATGAAAACGCTCTACAAGCCGTTTACGTTGAATGGTCACCCGCTTATATTTATGGACATCACTTCTGCGGAAATGACCAAGTATGCCGCCAACTCCATGCTGGCTGCGAAAATCAGTTTCATGAATGATATCGCTAATTTATGCGAAATCGTGGGTGCCGATATCAACCTCGTGAGAAAAGGAATTGGTTCTGATTCCCGCATCGGTAACAAATTCATCTATCCGGGTATCGGGTATGGTGGTTCCTGTTTTCCCAAAGATGTGCAGGCCCTGATCCGTACCGCCGGTGAATACAATTATGAACTGCGGGTACTCAAAGCCGTTGAAGCGGTTAACAAGGACCAGAAAATGGTGATTTATAACAAGATCATGAATTATTTCGACGGCGATATCCAGGGCAAAACCATTGCCATCTGGGGACTTTCCTTCAAACCGCAGACCGATGATATGCGGGAAGCACCCTCTTTAGTGATCGTGAATATGCTGCTGGAAGCCGGTGCCAACGTAAAAGCCTACGATCCGGTAGCGATGAAAGAAGCCCGTCATCATTTCGGCGAAACGATTTCGTATGTGGAAGATCAGTACGAAGCCCTGATTGATGCCGATTGCCTGGCGATCCTGACTGAGTGGCCGGAATTCAGGGTGCCGAACTTCAAAATCATTAAAAAATTACTGAACAACGCGGTCATCTTTGATGGTCGTAATATTTACGACAAGGTGGAAATGAGCCGTTATGGATTCAACTATTATTGCATTGGTGTTCAAACCAGCACGAAACAAACTACTGAACTAGTATAATCCACCGGGAGGCATTCCTTACACCAGGAATGCCTCTTTTAATTTAATTTATGAACCGTAAAAAAATACTGGTTACCGGTGGCGCCGGTTTCCTGGGATCGCACCTGTGTGAACGTTTGCTGAATGAAGGGAATGAAGTGTATTGTCTCGATAATTTCTTCACCGGGCAGAAACAGAATATTGTCCATTTGCTGGACAACCCTTACTTTGAACTGATCCGGCATGATGTAACGGCTCCATTTTTTATTGAAGCCGATGAGATTTATAACCTGGCTTGTCCGGCCTCACCCGTTCACTATCAATATAACCCCATTAAAACGATGAAGACTTCCGTAATGGGAGCGATTAACATGCTGGGGCTGGCCAAACGGATTAAAGCTAAAATCCTTCAGGCTTCCACCAGTGAAGTATATGGAGATCCGAAAGTACATCCGCAACCCGAAGCATATTGGGGCAATGTCAATCCGATTGGTGAACGTTCCTGTTATGACGAAGGCAAACGGGCGGCTGAAACCCTGTTTATGGATTACCATAAACAGAACGGGGTGGATGTAAAAATCGTCCGCATCTTCAACACCTATGGTCCCCGCATGCATCCCAACGATGGCCGGGTGGTATCAAACTTTATTGTACAGGCCCTGCAGCAGAAAGACATCACCATTTACGGCGAAGGCAATCAGACCCGTAGTTTTCAGTATGTGGATGACCTTATAGAAGGAATGATCCGGCTGATGAATACGCCTAAAGGATTCACCGGCCCTGTTAATATCGGCAACCCGAATGAATTCACCATCCGTGAACTGGCGGAACAGGTGATCAGTCTGACCGGTTCAAAATCAAAAATTGTAAAAATGCCCCTGCCTTCCGATGATCCGATGATGCGGAAACCGGATATCAGCCTGGCTAATAAAGAACTGAACTGGAATCCCAATACGCAGCTGGAGGAAGGATTGCTTAAAACCATTGAATTTTTTAAAACAGTAATCTGATTAACTAAATTCTGACTCCCCGTATTCCTTAACAAAAGAGCTGCCCGTAATAACGGGCAGCTCTTTTTCATCTCTCCTCTTGGCTTACTAACCAGCGATTTATCTTAAGAAAGTAATTTCCGCAAATTGGAAAAATTTCCGCAAAATAGACCGGTGTGACAAATGCCTGGAATGTACAGAGTTGATATACAAATACTTACAGTGTATTTCTTTCTGGCACAGGAATGGACTTACTGGAGCAGATCAATTTTAAATATCAATTATGCCTGAAAAATTATACAGTCTGGACCTGGTGAAAAAGCTGGCCCACAACAACAAAGAGGTAGTTCATAAACTGATTAACGTCTTTATGGAACAGGCGCCTGCATCTCTCAGAGATATTAAATCAGCCTACTACTCAAAAGATTATGCCGCAGTCAGCACACTGGCGCATAAAATAAAACCTACGTATGGATATTTTTCCGTCCATGGAACGGAAAAAGATTTAGAACTGATTGAAATGTTATCGGCCATTGAGTCGCCATCACCGGAAATAGAAGAAATAATCATTAAGCTGGAGCAAGCGACCCGGATGGTGGTGGCTGAAATGAAAGCTGACCTGAACTAATTAGAAGCACTTATTGAACCTAAGAACTAATAACTAGTTACCACAAAAACCATTGATTAAGAAACATTACACATCAAAAAAATCGTTACTTAGATGAATCCTATACTTAGCGAAAACGTATTGCAAAAAGCAAAGCGAATCCGTAAATCCAATAATATGAAAAAGACCATCCTGGTCCTTGATGATGAATCTATCATCGGACTACTGCTTGAAAACTTCCTCTCCACCCAATTCGAAGTAAAACACATTGACAATGGCCATGATGCCCTTGAATGGCTTGAACTCAATCTTCCGGATCTTATCATCTGCGATATTGAAATGCCCGGCATGAGCGGTTTTGAGTTTCTGGCTCAGGTACGTCAGCGTGGCTTTACCCGCCACACGCCGTTTGTCATGTTATCCGGAAAATCGGAAAGCAAAGAACGGATCAAGTGTTATCAACTGGGTGCTCAGGATTACCTGACCAAACCCTTCAATCCGGAAGAACTTTTAGAAATCGTCAAGAAAAATCTCTTCCCTATTCACTTTTCTATCGCCTGGTAAAAGTAACCCCTGCTCATGAAATCTTCATTATCCGTACTGTATGTCGGCAATAACCCCGACTATTTTCACCCGGTTGAAAACAACGGGGAAATTGAACTGAAAACCGTCTCCTCCTCTGTTCGCGGAATAAAACACCTGTCAGAGGGAAATAAGGCGGATGTCATATTCAGCGACTTCAACTTGTCAGGATCCAATGGCCTTTTTTTCTTTGACTGGATCAGGACACAACCCGAATATGATAAAGTACCGTTTATCCTGCTCACAAAAGAATTCAGAAGTGAGATCTATAAAAAGGCCTTTCAGAAAAAGATCGATGACTATTACTCCCAGTCACAACAGATACCAGAAAATATCAGCAACCGGCTCCGGTTTCTGATAAACTTCAAGAGGAAGAAAGGAGTATATGTGGAAGAAAAAGCGAATGCCAGATTCAATATGCCGCTTTCCAAAAGGCTGTTTGATATTGTCGTTTCCGGCACGGCACTGCTCCTGCTTTCCCCGGTATTATTACTGGTCATCCTGGCGATCCGGCTGGAATCTAAAGGAAAAGTGTACTACACATCCAGACGTGTCGGCAGAAAACCCTTTGATTTCTATAAACTCAGATCTATGCGGACCGGTGCCGACAGCCAGTTAAAAGCATTGGCCAAAAAAAGGAACCAATATGCCGATACTTCTGCCAATACAGAAATTGATTTTACGCTTCCCTGTCCGAAATGCAGCAATATGCCTGATGGTCAGAGCTGTTCCCCTATCCTCTACATAAAAGAACACGCGATCTGTGATTTCTGGCATAATGAACAGCAGAAAAATGTAGCAGCTAAAAACGCTGTATTTGTAAAAATCAAGGATGATCCGCGTGTTACCCGCGTGGGAAAATTTATCCGGAATACCAGTATTGACGAATTACCTCAGCTCATCAATGTGCTGAAAGGAGACATGTCCATCGTAGGCAACCGGCCACTGCCTGTTTATGAAGCAGAACAACTGACCCGGGATGACCTGTCAAAACGATTTCTCGCTCCTGCAGGCATCACCGGATTGTGGCAGGTGGAATTACGGGGCAAAGGCGGGGTGATGTCAGAAGATGAACGCAAGCGCCTGGACAATGAATATGCCGAACATTTCAAAGACGGGAATTATTCCTTCTGGTATGATGTGAAACTGATTTTGCGTACGATCCCGGCTATGTTTCAGAAAGACTCCGTGTAATTTTTTCAAACCACCAAAATGAAACTACTTTCCTTATACATCGTTTTACTGCATATGATACTTCCTGTATCATGGCTGCAGGCACAATCAACTGATTCAACCACGGTTACCCGGCGCGACAGTGTGGTTATTTTTCCTCCGCTCAGTGATCTGATTGACTCAGCTATAAAATATCATCCCGGCATCCGGTACCGTGAATATGAAGTAAAAGTAAAGGAGTCCAACCTGATATCCCAGCAAAACAACTGGACCCGGAATATGGGTGTACAGGCAGATAGCCGGTATGGTACGTTTGACAATTTCTCTGCCAATGATAATGGCCAGTTCACCACACTGCTGAATACGACCAACAAACAGTTCAACTACGGATTTGGAGTGTATATGAAGCTTCCGATTTATGATCTTCTCAACCGGAAGAACCAGTTAAAACAAGCGAAAAATGAAGTGGAAATGGCACGCAGTCTTGGTGAAGTTCAGGAAACAGAAATCCGCCAGATGGTCATTAAGCAATATCAGGATGCCCTGCTCCGGCAACGGCTGATCCGGATTAAAGCACAAAACCTGGGGAATGCCCGGGTGAACATGGAAATGGTGGAAAAAGAATTCCGCAACGGAATCATACCTGTCAGTGAATATGCCCGTATCTCCGATATCGTATACCGGGCCGAAACCGATTATGAACTCGCAAAAACTGAATTTATAACGGCAAAATTATTATTGGAAGAAATAGTTGGATTTAAATTTTAATTAAGGACTGCACGAATGAAAATCATAGAACTGATACGAATGATCCGGAAACACCTGGTACTGCTGATTTTAGTATCAGTAGTAACCGCAGTGCTGGTGACCGTGTTGACCCGTAACCCAAAACTCACTTTTGCATCCAAGACCACGTTATATACCGGTCTGGCAACCGGATCCACCGTGGAAATGGATAAAGCCTATAATTATGCCCTGACCAATACCTCTTTTGATAACCTGATAAACATTATTAAATCAAGGGAGACCCAGCAAAATGTGGCGATCCGTTTACTGAGCCAGCACCTGCTTCTTCCGGAACCTGATCCGAAATACATCTCAAAACAATCCTGGGATGAGTTGAAAAAAATCACTCCGGAATACATTTATAATTATGTGGCGAAAAGCAAACCCGCCACCAATATAGCAGCCGATACAACACCGGTAAAACCTCAAATCAAAGGCGATAGTCTTCGTACCAGAAGAACCTACATACAACAGGTTGATTCGTCGCAGATCCTCTATAAATCCGGTTTGTTCCCGTCCTCTGTCAACCGGCTTGATTTCGAAAAAACCGTATACAACCTGACTCAACTGATGCATAGCAGTGACACCAACTTTGTGTACAAACTGCTGAACTATACCAACCCGCACTATTCCATTGCAGCTATTTCAGGTGTAAAAGCCGAACGTATCGCCAGCAGTGACCTGGTTCGCCTCAGCTTTGAAACGGATGATCCGGGTATCTGCCAGCAGACCCTCGCTATCTATTCCGAAGTATCCATCAACAACTTCAAAAATATTAAGGAAAACAGATCTGATGCCGTGGTGAAATATTTTGAATCACAGCTGAAACAGGCCGATGATAAACTCAAAGATGCGGAAGATGACCTGCTCGCCTTCAATAAGTCCAATAATATCATCAACTACTACGAACAGAGTAAAGCGGTAGCGGTGGTAAAAGAGGATATGGAAGTGGATTACAACAACAAAAAAGCCCAGCTGGCAGGTATTGAAGCCGCCACCCGCAGACTGGAAGACAAACTGAATATCCAGCAGGTAGTGCAACTGAAAAGCGGTGTGGTCATGGATAAAAAGAAAAGACTAAGTGAAGTAAATTACCTGATTGCCGAGGCCGAAGCCGATAATAAAGCGGATGGGCCATTGAAAGCCCTTCGGAATGAAGCCAGTGTATTGAAAGAAGAAATCCGGAAAAACGTAGGGGATCTCTACTCCTACCAGAATACCACGGATGGCTTGCCGGTGAGTAAAGTACTCAATGAATGGATCAACAGTGTGGTAGAGGCCGATGACCTTCGGGCCAGGATCAGGGTAATGGATCAGCGTAACCGCGATTTTCAGCAACAGTACTCCATTTACGCCCCTGCCGGTGCACATATCAAAAGAATTGAACGGGAGATCGCGGTATCCGAACAAGGTTACCTCGAAATTCTGCACGGGTTAAACCTGGCTAAGCTTAAGCTCCAGGACAATGAATTGTCTTCGAACCTGAAAGCCGTTGATTTGCCTTTTTATCCATTAACACCCACTCCTACCAAACGAAAAGTGCTGATTATTGCAGGTGCTCTTGTTGCCGGAATGCTTGTACTGGGCGTGATACTCGTACTGGAGTATTTTGACGAAACACTGAAGAACTTAAAAAGAGCGGCAAAAACACTTCAGCTTCCGGCACTGGGAATTATACCTAAAATATACCTGCATCCGGAAACCTTAAATTTCCCTTATATCCAGAACCGTTTACAGGAATTGACCCTGCAGAACATGGAACAGTTTTTCGGATTGAATACTACTTCCAAAATCACCAAAACAATCCTGTTTGTCAGCACACAGGAAAATGAAGGGAAAACCACCCTGGCAGGTAACCTGGCCCTGAAACTGAATCAACAAGGCAAGAAAGTCATTGTCTTAAACTATACCCGCCAGCCGAAAAACAGTACAAAGCGCGCAAAGTTCCCGATTTTAAGCCGGCTGCTCGGATACAGTGATCCACGGATTGATTATAACAGTCCATTCCTGGCGGCCCCCGAAAGTTATTTGCCAAAAGACAGCTGTTTCACATATTCGATCAATGATGATTTTTATGCCAGCCGTTCGTATACAGATATCCTGGAACAAAATGGTATCCAGCTGTCCTTTGTACCCGACTATGTGCTGATCGAACTTCCGGCCCTGCTCGCAAAAAACTACCCGACCGAACTGATGGCCAAGGGCGACCTGGTGGTGCTCATATGCCGGGCGAACCGGATCTGGACAGCATCCGACCAGCTGGCTATTGATGGTATTCAGCCTTTAACCGGTAACAAACTTCATTTTATTATAAATGGATCACAACTGAAAGAAGTAGAAGCTGTCATCGGTGATTTACCTAAAAAAAGAAGTGTGATCCGGAAAAAAATAAAAAACCTGTTCCGATTTCAGTTCTTCTCAAATAACCGCATTTAACTAAACGAAGTGAAAAAAGCCATCCAAAAAATCATCCGGGAAGATAACTTCCTCTCCTTAGCCGGGAACCTGGTGATCGCAGCCGCCGGACTCGCTGGCTTTGCTATACTGGCGCGCAGTCTGCAGCTGAACCAGTTTGGGGAATGGATGCTTTTTATTTCCGCCGGCTCCTTTATTGAAATGTTTCGCTTTGGTATCACCAACACCGGACTGGTTCGTTACTTATCCGGTGCTGATGAGACCTCCCGTATAAAACTGATTGGGTCCAACTCGGTCATCAGCCTGATCAGCTCACTGATCATCATTGCCCTCCTGGTTGTCTGCAACCTGCTGTTCCATGCGCCATTGGAAAAAGCAGGCTATGGCTTATTCTTTACCTGGTATCCTGTACTGGCGCTCGTGAATCTGCCCTGGAATAATGCACTGGTGTTGTTGCAGGCTGACCGGAAGTACGGGAAAATGCTGCTGATCAAAGCCATGAACAGTATTCCTTTTTTAATCGTGGTAATCATCAATTACTTCACTTCTTATTTTACCCTGACTCAACTGGCTATTGCCCTGCTGATTATCAATGCGCTGACCTCCGCGATCAGTCTCGCTGCCGGTTGGGACGGTATGCGTTACATTTTTAAAGCCTCCCGTGCCTCTACAAATACCCTGCTTCATTTTGGAAAATATACCACGTTTACGCTTATTGGCACCAACCTGCTGCGCAGTGCTGATTCCATTATTATCAGCCTCAGTCCGATGGGGGTGAATGCAGTGGCGCTTTACAGCATTCCGCTGAAACTGACCGAACTGCAACAGATTCCCCTCCGCAGTTTTGCTGCCACGGCTTTCCCCAAAATGTCGAAAGCCAGTATCCATGGCAAAGTGGATGAACTGAAAAAATTATTTTATACCTATACCGGTGCCATCACGTACCTGTTTGTAGGTGTCAGCCTCGTTACGTTTGTATTTGCAGATTTTTTTGTACTGCTGCTGGCGGGCAAATCATTCCTGCAAAACAATCCGGATGCCAATCAGGCTATCACCATTGTCCGCATTTTCTCGTTGTATGGCTTACTCTTACCGCTGGACCGCATGACAGGTATCGGGCTGGACAGTATCAATAAACCGGGCGTAAATGCGCTTAAAGTACTGATCATGGTACTGGTCAATATTGCCGGTGACCTGATCGCCATATTTGTGTTCAAATCCCTGTTGCTGGTGGCTATTTCCTCTATTCTTTTTACCATCATGGGCATCTGGCTGGGCATGTATTTCCTGAATAAAGAACTGCACCTGCGCTACCGGGATATTTTTTCCGCAGGTGTCCAATTTTATAAATCCATTCTAAATAAAGTTTCAGGTAACCGTTTAATGGTGCCTGTCAGCAGATAATTAATTAACCTGATGACAACTGGTCAGCATATAAACCCTTTTGAATACAACACCGGCTCTTCCCGACTGTCGAGTCCGCGTGCGGTGTTGCTGGTTTTAGTGATCATTTCAGTCCTTGCATTCCTTTCGGCTAAAATGGGTATGAGCAGTTTTGCCCTCAGCGTCGGCCTGCCCCTTTTCCTGGTCTATGGTTATTTCCTGTTTACCTGGCCGGTCATCGGCCTATATACAGCCATCGCCTTAAGCTTTGTACTGATCGGTGCCGGACGATATGTAAAAGATGTACCGGTCGGTCTGGGACTTGATGCTGTACTGATTCTGACGTTTATCGCGTTGTTCATCAATAAGTTCAAAGAAAAAGTGGACTGGTCTCCGGTCAATAAGGATATTACTTACCTGTCATTGATCTGGTTTGGGTATTCATTGTTTCAATTAGTGAATCCGGAATCTCAAAGTGTGGCTGCCTGGTTCTCCGGACGTGGAGTGGCCCTGTATATGTTCCTGATGGTACCATTAACACTGCTTCTGATCAATACCAACCGGAAACTGGATATGCTTCTTTATGTATGGGGAGCCCTTTCCATATTGGCCTCGCTGAAAGGAATTATGCAGTTACAGATCGGGCTGGATGCAGCCGAACAGGGATGGCTGGATGATGGTAATGCAAAAACACATGTGCTTTTCGGAAAACTCAGGGTCTTCTCGTTTATGAGTGATGCCGGTCAGTTTGGCGGCAACCAGGCTTATTCTGCCGTGGTGTCCTTTATTTTCTCCCTGGCACAAACCGACCGGAAAAAGAAATGGTTCTTCCTTGTAGTATCATTACTGGCCTTCTATGGAATGATCATTTCCGGCACCCGTGGTGCGATCAGTGTACCGCTGGCTGGTTTCATGCTTTTCTTTATTCTCCGCAAAAATATCCGCGTACTGAGTATTGGAGTGGCCATCCTCGCCGTGGTGTTTATCTTCTTTAAATTCACCATGATCGGACAAGGCAATGACCAGATCCGCCGGATGAGAACTGCTTTCGATCCCAATGATGCTTCCCTTCAGGTAAGACTGGATAACCAACGTTTACTCAAACGCTACCTGGCTTCCCGTCCCTTTGGCGGTGGTATCGGCCATGGCGGGGTTAAAGCACAAAAATACCTGCCTAACGCTTTTCTCTCACAGATTGCTACCGATAGCTGGTATGTACTGGTATGGGTGGAGATGGGCATCATCGGCTTACTAATGCACCTGTTTATACTCTTCTATACGCTGATCCGGGGCACCTGGATGGTGATGTTCCGGCTGAAGGATCCGAAACTGAAACTGAAAATAAGCGCCCTGATTGCAGGACTGGCCGGTGTAATGGTCGCTTCGTATGGAAATGCCGTATTAGGTGCCATGCCGACCGGTATGCTGATCTATACTTCCATGGCAATCATACTGAATGCAAAAGCCCTTGACAAGAATAACAATGAACCACTACCTGTACCGATAAAAAAACAATACTGAACATTAAAGCCCCTATGATATGATAACATCAAAAACAGAAAAATTGAAAAGCAAGGATTTTATTATAACCGGACTGCAGACCTGGGATATCCCAATCGGCTCCAATGCTATCGATATCGCCAAAGAGATAGCAAAAAATAACCGGGTGCTCTATGTTAACAGTCCCCTGGACATGATGACCATGTACCGTAACAAAAAAACTGCAGAGAATATACATCGCCTCGAAGTGGTCCGGAAAATTAAAAACCCGATCCGGAAGATCAGTGAAAACCTTTGGGTACTCGACTTCCCGTTTTCAGTCTGGTCAGTGAATGGCTTTCCCGATGGGCCGGTCTTTGATCTGTTCAACCGGAGAAACAACCGGCGGATATTCAACTATGTCAAAAAAGTGGCGGCAGACCTGGGCTTCGAAAACCCGGTACATTTTATTGACAATGACATCTACCGTAGTTTTTATGCCAAAGAGATATTAAAGCCCAGACTGTCTGTTTATTACCGCCGGGATAACCTGCAGCCCTTTGCCTATTGGAAAAAACATGTGGCCCGGCTGGAGCCTGCCCTTATTGGCAAAAGCGACCTGGTAGTTTGCAATTCTCCTGAGCTGGCCGATTTCTCCAGGCAATTCAACCAGAAGAGCTATGATGTAGGTCAGGGAGTGGATCTCTCGGCTTATGATCCCGATATTAATTTTCCGCTTCCTGCTGAATTGGCCTCGGTGCCCGGACCCATCATCGGATACATTGGTGATATCAATAGTCTGCGACTGGATCCCGACCTGATCTATGAACTGGCGAAAGCCCGTCCGCAATATTCATTTGTGATGACCGGACGTGAAGACAAGGTATTCGCCGCGCATGCCCTGCATAGCCTGAAGAATGTACACTTTACCGGTAGTATCCCTAAAGACAGGGTGCCCGAATTTATGGCCGCTTTCCAGGTATGCCTGAACCCGCAACTGATCAACGAGATCACGATCGGCAACTATCCCCGTAAAGTAGATGAATACCTCGCAATGGGTAAACCGGTAGTGGCTACAACAACGAACACCATGCAGCTTTTCAAAGAACATGTATACCTGTGCAAAAATGCAGGTCAGTATATGGTGGCGGTTGATAAAGCATTGACCGAAGACAATGAGCAGTTACGTCAGCAGCGTATTGCCTTCGCCCGTTCCCATTCCTGGGAAAACAATGTCCAGAATATTTATCATCAGATTCAACAATCCTTAAACTAATCAATATGAATTACAGAAACATTTCCGACCTCAACAAAATCATTCTGAAAAGACTGAGCATTATCCCCCGGGACATCGACCTGATCGTAGGCGTACCCCGCAGTGGCATGATGCCTGCCAACCTGTTGGCCCTTTACCTGAATAAACCTTATACTGACCTCCACTCCTTTATCAATGGATATATATATAAAGCGGGTGCCAGGGCCCAGTTTTTTGATGAGAGCAGCGGGCGTAAGAACATTCTCGTAGTTGATGACAGTGTAGCATCCGGCAGGGCGTTGGCTGAAGTAAAGGATCTGCTGAAAGATCACAGCAGCCGTTACAATATCAAATACTGTGTAATTTATATGAGCCCGGGCCGGGAGAAATCAGTGGATTATTATTTTGAAAATGTAGCCCTGCCCCGGTATTTCCAGTGGAATATCATGAATCACACTTCACTGGAAAAAGCCTGCTTTGATATTGACGGGGTATTGTGCGAAGATCCCCGCCCCGATCAGAATGATGATGGGGAAAAGTATATCGATTTTATCCTGAATGCCCCGCCGCTGTACATACCCGGCAGCAAAATCGGATCAATCGTTACTTCCCGTCTTGAAAAATACCGGAAAGAAACGGAGACCTGGCTGCAGAAGTACAATATCAAATACAACGAGCTGATTATGCTGGATCTGCCGGATATGAAAGCCAGGCAGCAGGCCAACAATCATGGCACGCATAAAGCCAATGCGTATAATTCAAAACCCTATATCCTGTTTGTCGAAAGCGAACTGGGTCAGGCAAGGGAGATCAACCGCCTCACCAAAAAGCCGGTATTCTGTACGGAAACCTTTGAAATGATTTTTGAAGCAGAGTCGGTTATGTATAATCTGAAAAGCGGTAAATACCTGCCTTTCCTGCGCAAGTATGGACTGAAAGCAAGGGCAAAACTCAGGAATCTGAAAAAATACAGCTCGCCTAAACAAGTAGCCCTGAGTAATGAATAAACAGAAGACCGGGAACCGGCCACATTTAATTTAAACAACATGTTAGTATATAATATCATACAGGTCATTCTGCTCTCCCTGCTTGGGTTAGCAACACTGTATATTTTCATCTTTTCCATAGCAGGTCTGTTCTATAAGGAAAAAGCTTTCGTAAAAGCTGACCAGTACCGGAAAATAGCGGTCCTGATACCGGGATATAAGGAGGATGAAGTTATTGTGGAGGTAGCTAAATCAGCTTTACAACAGAAGTACCCGATGGGTCATTTCGATGTTGTGGTGATAGCGGATTCATTTCAGGCAGATACACTGGCTGCGTTGAGAAAGCTGCCGGTCAGACTGATTGAAGTCAGCTTTGACAAAAGCACCAAATCCAAAGCATTGCATAAAGGAATGGCCGCCCTCACTTCCAGCTATGATATTGCAGTGATCCTGGATGCAGATAATATTATGGCCGCCGATTTCCTGATGAAAATCAATGCGGCTTTTTCCGCTGGTGCTTTTGCAGTTCAGGGACATCGTACGGCTAAAAACCAGAACACATCCTGGGCCGTACTGGATGCAGCGAGTGAGGAAATCAACAACCACATTTTCCGGAAAGGCCATCGGGTACTGGGCCTCTCCTCCGCCATTATTGGATCCGGCATGGCATTTAAGTATGACTTTTTCAAAACAATGATAGCTGATGTAAAAGCAGTCGGTGGTTTTGATAAGGAAATTGAACTGAAAATGCTGAAAGAAAAATACCGGATCAGCTACCAGGACGATGCAATGATCTATGACGAAAAAGTACAAAAAGCGGAAGTGTTCAGCAATCAGCGCAGGCGCTGGCTTTCTGCACAACTACACTACTTCCGTAAGGATATTATACCGGCCTTAGGACATCTGGTTACAAAAGGCAACCTGGATTATTTTGACAAAGCCATCCAGTTTATCCAACCCCCAAGGGTTTTACTGATAGGCGCCTTACTGTTACTGAGTACCATCTTTATCAGTGGCAATTACTTCCTGAATAATGGATTGAATTATTCCACAGCCTGGCTGATTATAACAATGGTTTGTATCCTGGCCATCCTGTTGTCCGTACCCCGTTCTTTTTATACGAAGAAAACCGGGCTTGCACTGATCAGCCTGCCCAGGGGGATGCTGGCCATGCTGAAATCACTGCTGAAAATCAAAGGAGCTAACAAAACATTTATACATACCAAACATACAAGCGTTCCGGACAGGGCAACACTCGAAAAATCTTTGCGATGAAAAAAAACAGACTCGAAAAACTTGAAGCACTGAGAGGGTTTGCCGCCCTTTATGTAGTATTGTTTCATGTACTGCCGCAGCAGATCATGCTGTTTGGCGTAAACATCGGACTCCTTTTCCGTTTTGGTCCGGAAGCGGTGATCGTATTCTTTGTACTGTCCGGCTTTGTCATTAAATATACATTTGAAAGGTCTGCGGATAAATCCTTCAAGTATTATTTTATCCGGCGTTTTATCCGGCTATATATTCCCCTCTTCTTTATTTATGTACTTGGGTACCTGGTGAAATGTTACAATGCCGGCGAACTGGCAAATCCTGAATGGGGTACACTGCTAGGCAATTTATTCATGTTACAGGATGTGATCTCTCAAAAACCCAACGTGTTATCGCCGACTTACATGGGGAATGGTGTGCTCTGGTCACTTTCCTATGAATGGTGGTTTTACATGCTCTACTATGTGCTGGCCACCCGGATACCGGCCGAAAAGCTGAACAAATGGGTGAATATTCTCGTCATCACCGCCGCCGCCACTTACCTCATTTATCCCTTTATTGCGAACCGGCTCATTATGTATTTCGCTATCTGGTGGATCGGTGTACGTTTTGCGGAAATCTACCTGCAGGGCGGTGCGTTCTCGTTTAAGAAAGTGATGCCTTATGGGGCTGTGTTGCTGGCCATCACCTGTATACTCGGTCTTAATCTTTACCTCAATTTTTCCTACACCAAAGTATACAGCTTCCCGCTGGTGGCGTATCCCTTTATCGAAGTCAGGCATTTTGCCTTTGCCATCATGGTCATGTTTGGTGCGATTGCCTGGTATAATCTGAAATGGGTGGGGTTCAACACCGTATTTGGTGTATTTAAATATATCGCACCTAGTTCCTATGTGATTTATATCGCCCACCATTATCTCGTGGTGAAAGCCAGCTACCTGCAGTTTGTCAATAATAAAGTGCTGGAATACGGACTCTACATTATCATCTTACTGATTTTTTCCTACCTGCTTGAAGTGGTGGTTTATAATAAAATCAGAAAGCAGATACTGGGTTAAAAAATATTTTTAAAAATTTAAAATCAAATAATATGAAAATTGGCATTGAAGCACAGCGGATCTTCCGGCAAAAAAAACACGGTATGGATATGGTTGCTCTCGAACTGATCCGTAACCTTCAGCAAACCGATCTTGATAATGAATACTTCATTTTTGTCCGTCCGGATGTAGACAATAAGGTTATACAGGAAACCCCAAATTTCCATATCGTAGAGGTGACGGCCTCCTCCTACCCGGCCTGGGAGCAGATTGCCCTGCCGCGTGCTGCCGAACAAGCAGGATGTGAAATCCTCCATTGCACCAGTAATACCGCGCCGGCTAATTGCAGCGTACCACTGGTACTGACCCTGCATGACATTATCTATATGGAGCGCTCCTATTCGGGTATGCTGACCGGATCGTCAAGTTCTTATCAGAAATTCGGTAATATCTACCGTAAACTGATCGTACCCGGCATTATGAAAAAAAGCAAGAAGATCATTACCGTTTCCCATTTTGAAAAAAACAGGATCGCTGATTTCTTTGGCATGAATACCGATTCCCGGCTGACCGCCGTTTATAACGGGGTCAGTACCCATTTTAAACCTGTAACGGATACAGACGAATTAAAACGGGTGAAGGAATTGTACCATTTGCCTGATCATTATTTCTTTTTCCTTGGCAATACAGACCCCAAGAAAAACACCCGTGGTGTACTGGAGTCCTTTGCCGCATTCAGAAAACAGCACCCGACCGATTATAAACTGGTGATGCTGGATTATGACCGGAAAGAGCTGGCATCTCTGCTGAATGATATCGGCAGTCCGGAACTGGCCGGGCACATTATCCTGACCGGTTATGTAAAAAACACCGACCTGCCGGCTATTTACAGTCAGTGCCAGGCCTTCCTGTATCCTTCACTCCGTGAAAGTTTTGGTATCCCAATGCTGGAAGCAATGGCATGTGGTGTGCCCGTGATCACGTCCAACACTTCATCGATGCCGGAAGTAGCGGGCGATGCCGCCATGATCGTTGATCCGTATAAACCGGCTGAAATAACAGATGCCCTTTTACAGATTTGTAATGACCGGGAATACGCCGCTACCCTGGTCAACCGGGGCATCAAAAGGGCAGCTGATTTTTCCTGGAAAGCAATGGCGCAGGATGTACTGAAAATCTATTATAAGACGGTTGCATCGATCCGATACAATAAACTAATGCGCAAATTGGATCTCGAGAATCCCGTACCAACTATCAGATAAACCAATCCGTTGAAAACATACTAAATGCTGAAATATGCTCTTTGTAAAAATTCTTTTCTGGGTCATGATCGCCATTGTTCTTTATACCTATATCGGCTATGGCCTATTGCTATATCTGCTGGTAAAACTGAAAAGAATTTTCAAAAAAACAACACCGGCGGTAAACAAGGTCAGCTATGAGCCGGAAGTCACCCTTTTTATTGCCGCTTATAACGAGAAAGATTATGTGGCTGATAAAATGAAAAATACACTGGGGCTGGATTATCCAAAAGATAAGCTCCGGATTGTATGGGTGACCGATGGATCAGATGACGGGACACCGGAGTTGTTAAAGCAATACAAGGAAGCCATTGTTTTGCATGAAAACGGGCGGAATGGTAAAATCGGAGCCATGAACCGGGGGATGAAACTTGTGAAAACACCGATCGTGATTTTCAGTGATGCCAATACTATGCTGGGAAAGGAATCCATACGCCGGATTGTCCGCTTGTTTGAAACCCCCACCGTAGGCTGTGTATCCGGCGAAAAAAGAATCACGGATAAAGATACAGATGTGGCATCCGGAGCCGGTGAAGGATTATACTGGAAATATGAATCCACACTTAAAAAATGGGATGCCGAGTTATATTCAGTCGTGGGCGCTGCCGGTGAACTTTTTGCTATCCGGACGGCCTTGTACCGGGAAGTGGAAAAAGATACCCTGCTTGATGATTTCATTATTTCATTACGGGTGGCCCAGGAGGGGTATACCATCCAATATGATCCTGAAGCCTATGCCGTGGAATCGGCCTCAGCCAATGTAAAGGAAGAACTCAAACGTAAAATACGGATTTCTGCGGGAGGGATACAGTCAGTGGTTCGACTCCGTTCGCTGTTGAATATTTTTAAATACGGCACCCTTTCCTTCCAGTATATCTCACACCGGGTACTGCGCTGGACGCTCACCCCGCTCTGCCTGGTAATGCTGATTCCGGCAGGATTTGCACTCGCCTGGTCCGATGGTTTGCTTAGTCCGGGCTTGTATATGATTCTCTTCTGGCTACAGCTTTCTTTTTATATCATGGCACTTACCGGCTGGTTTCTCGAAAACAGATCCACCAGTATCAAAGTACTCTTTGTACCGTATTACTTTTTCATCATGAACCTGTCCGTTGTACTTGGGTTTATGCGCTACTTAAAAAAATCACAAACGGTAAACTGGGAACGCGCAAAAAGAGCGGCCTGACCAGAATCGTATTCCAACCGGTAAACATCACTACATTTATATAAAGCTGCATGTTGATTAATACCGGGGGCAGGATGATTGTATCATACCCGGTACATGTTAAATCTACACTAGTATAGGAATAAGTTGCGCCTGATTGATCCCGTAGTACAGGGGCAAATTGTAAGCTTATTTTAGCTGCAGTCTTTCTTCCCGGATCACCCGCTTGTAAAAAATAAAGGATACGATTAACCAGCTATAAAACAGGGCCCCCATCACGGCTCTCCAAAGATCCAGGTAAGAATTTAAGTCAGGCCAGCCAATCAGTCGTACTGTTAATAGCAATATAAGCGTGCTCAGAAATGATAGCCAATAGAACCGGTCTGGCCGCTGGTGAAGAACCTGCTTCTGAGGAAGTTGCCGGATAAAGCGAAAAAGCAACAATAGTCCAAGTACACTGGATAATAATTGTAAAAGATAATGAACCGGATAAACTGTACCCCCCAGCCCAATATCAACGTTTAGCAGTGGCAGGTAAGTAACAAAAAATCCATCCATATGCGTAAATGCATCCCAGAACAGATGTGAACAGATTCCTGCAATCAACGATAACAGTACCGCCATTTTATTTGCCAGCGCATACCGGGTCCAGTCAAAATCAGTAAAGAAATCAAGCCGCTTCCGGTAAAAATGAGGAAGGTTGGCTATAAAAGAATTTCGCAAAATCAAATGGTATAAAAAACAAAGGAGCAGACCCACCGGAAGATCAAAAAGCAAAATACCTTCCGGTGTATGACCGGTTGATTCCGTATCCCGCATCTTGAAAAAATTCTCCATATCCGGTATTACACTTCCGGCAACCATGGCGGTCAGTGATAAACGGGGTACGGCTTTATTTATTAAAACCGGCAACAGGGGATGGGCTAGGGTAAACGGCATTTTTACAGCGCTTTTATACAGGTAAAACGCGGTGTAAAATACTATTAAAAATTTCAGTTGTCGATAAAATGACCTCCCGGTTTTAATAAGTAAGTACAGACACTTATTTAGTTTTCAGTCAACCACATACGGATTAAAAAACAGGCTGCATCGTTCAGTCAGTAACCACATTTTCGAGGTAGCACGCTTGCAGATTTTTATACACTTTTGAAACGTCTTTTATAGAACAGCCCCGGTATACGGCTTAGATTACTGGCAGTTTACTTTTTTCAGATTTTAATCAGACTATATCCGTTTTAGACGGTTGATTAGTGAGCACTCAGTAGTGGAATACCACGATTCATATCATTATACCGGAAAAGCGTAGTTTTCAATACTTTTGCAGGGTCTGCGTGCGATAAAACAGACATAATTTACTGATAAACAATATATTAAATAAATTTTTCTCCGGTCCTTTTTATGCACGGCCGGCTAATAAACTAAAAAATGAAATTCTACAACTTACTGATCAAATACCGTCTCTGGATCGGCATTGCCCTGATGGCGCTGGGCGGATATGTAAATTATGCTTCCTCTTTCTGGCCGGCTTTCCCGCTCTACCTGGTGGGTGTAATCCTGGTTGCCGGACATTTCTTCTTCGGTCCGCTCCGCCTGATCCAGGAATACATGGAAAGCGGGGATATGGATGGTGCTGAAAAAATCATTAACTCCATCAAATTCCCGAACCTTCTATACAAACCCATCCGTTCTGTTTACTTTACTCTGAAAGGCAATATTGCCATGATGAAACAGGATTTTGATGGTGCAGAAAAGATGATGAAAAAAGGATTGGATCTTGGTATGCCTATGAAGGAAGCTGAAGGAGCCAGTCTCCTCCAAATGGGTATGTTATCGATGCAAAAGAATGACCTGAAACAGGCCGAAAGCTATATCCGCCAGGCCCTGCGCAAAGGATTACCCGATAAAGAAAATGAAGCAGCCGCTTATCTGCAGATGTGCAGCCTGATGATGAATAAACGGGAATTCCGCGCCGCCAAGGATTTCTTCCGCAAAACAAAAGCATTAAAACCCACCACCCCGCAGATTGTGGACCAGATCAAACAGATCGAGAAATATATTTCGAGGATACCGGGGTAAGAGGAGGTTCGAGGTTGGAGGTTGGAGGTTCGAGGTTCGAGGTTGGAGGTTCGAGGTT
>DAORKK010000002.1:54582-64511 GCA_035439525.1 Chitinophagaceae bacterium | reverse complement strand
TTATTTCAACGCTTTTGTGATGACTGAATGAATTAAATATTTTGCTTCTTTATCCCGGAGGTCTGCACCATTCAGATCATATGACTGATCCGTGGGTGTATCGGCATCCGGAAAACGGCGGACCGATCCGGTACGGAATACGAGACGTTCTACTGACTCCACCGGTTGGAAAAAGATATTTGCTGCCGGCTTACCGCCATTGATGATTACATTATAAAAACGGGTAGCCGTATTGAGTTCAATCTTTATGGTCAGCTCTTCCCCTTGTTTATATTTGCCCAAACTCTTATTACGGTATCCCTGTTTGGTAAGTATGGTTCCGGTTGAATCCAGGATCAGTCGCAGACAGGCCATTCCTTTGCAGTCAGCCAGCTCAATTTCCAATTGTCCGTTTTCGGGTCGGGCGGCAGTAATGGTAAAAGTCAGTTCCATCTTCTTTGCCAGCGGGAAAACACGTTCAGCTTTGGCGTAATCAAACGGATCACTGTCCTTCAGCGTGATTGCTTTCTGATCCTTGTACTGTTCCATAGCCACTTTACACCAGAGCGGACTGTAGATATTCCACTCATTCATTTCTTTGCCATCGGCCATTTTGCTGAACTCATCATGTACATCTTTGGTCACTTTATCCTTCACCGGAACCGGTATCTTACTCACCCATATATCTTCCTTGTTCATACTGTACGTGACCCACATATTGCCGTCAGATGGCTTGCCATCCATTTCCTGGATGCCCCGTACATATTGCGGACCATAACTTTTATAAGCGCCGCCATAGCGCATGGAAGTAATTTCACCATTTACGAGTAAAAGATTTTTATACTTCAATCCGTTATCGCTTACACTGACAGCCAGTGGCCAGCGGAATTCGGATGGATTATATACCGTGGCATACTTCCCATCACTGGTCTGCTGTCCCCAGATCTTGGCATTGGCATTTACAAAACCCGGTGCTCTTGTCGGATTATACTGCCAGGTCTTTCCCTGGTCCTTACTGATACTGGTGAGTGCGTATTTCCAGAGTCCCACCACACGACCATCTTTCAGGTGATAATAATTAAAGGCTTTAAAATCCTTGTGCAGCGGAATCAGCGGATCATTGCGGTCTCCTTCTTCTACCGTCTGCATCATTAATAAGGGAGTGCTGAGAAATTCATCGCCCGCTTTGATCAGCTCAGCATCACCGGAAGATTGATAGAATGGGTAGCTCGTATTTGCTTCATTGAAGGAATGGTTGTAGCGCAGAAAATAAATAGGACCAAAACTTCCATCCGCTTTTATTTCCCGGATCACCCGGCCAATGCCATTCCCGTCGTTGGGATCATCTTTTTGTCCTAATGCAATGCCATAGTAAGCCAGTGCATAAAACTTATTATTCCTGCTGGTATAAAAACCCACCCGCTGGTGCATGACGGCATAATTGTTCTTTGCGGTATCCTTCTTTCCTTGTTTTACAAATCCATCCGGAATTTTGTATGGAGGAAAAACAACCACGGGGTCCGACCAGCTATATCCATCTTTTGATGACTGTAACAGCGTTTGTCCCGGGGCAATATGTTCCCCAACCGGATTACTCAGGTACTCCAGGAAAAAGGTTTTATTCCAGTAAGCCAGCATCGGGGCATGGTTATAGGTCCAGGATGTCGTTTGATTATTGTCGGAGCGATTGGCCCGCATGGTCTGGATATTGTGAACGCCAATGGCCGGTGCAAGCTGACCATGGTGGTAGTCAATATTGGAAATTGAGGTCCCCGTGTATCTTACTGTATCCTGCGCGGAAATGAGTAATGAATAATGAGTAATGAGTAATATGAGGGAGAGTCTGCGCATTAATGTGTTGTCAATTTTATTAACTGGCGTAAAAATTTCTTTTTAACTGGTACAATAGTTCCGTGCTTATGTCCTTCAGGTACCCGTACATGGGACGTAACGTTTTTAAACTCCTTAAAATCCGTCGTGCTTACTGCTTCATAGATCTTCTTCTGATACGAGTCAAAATAAATCAGCCATTCATTCTTCAGTTTCACTACCGATGGTCCTTCCGTAAACTTAACACTGAAGGGTGTTGAAATATTCGTCCAGGGTCCCATCGGGTTTTCCGCAAAGGCCACTTTCAGATTCCGTTCCGGCCGGGTATTGTCTTTTAACACGAGCACAAAATCTTTATCGGCCCTTTTCACGATCACCGCATCAATCACACTGAAACCGGGATCCAGAAAGAGCTTCGTCTCGCTGAATGTCTTAAAGTCCTTTGTCGTGGTCACATACATCCGGTGGTTATTGCTGTCCTCTTCGATACCCCGGTCAAATCGTCCCGGTATGCAACTCGCCCAGATGATCATGAACTGATCCGCGTCTTCATCATAAAACAACTCAGGTGCCCAGGTATTCACCACAACCGGCTCTTTTTGCAATACCGGAATAAACTGCTGTGCACTCCAGTTGAGCAGGTCTTTTGATGATGCATAACCAAAACCTTTATCCCCTCTCCAGCTGCTGGTCCAAACCAAATGAAATATGCCGTTCTTGTCCTGCACCATACTTGGATCACGCATGACTTTCTGGTTGCCCACCGATGGACGAAGCAGGACAGTATCAAGGTCCGTCCACTTTTTTCCATCATAACTGTACAGCATCCGCAAACCCTTATCCGCCGGTTCATGAAAGGAGGTAAAGATCCAGGCCTTCCGGTTGCAGGAGACTAAACTGACAAAGAGCAATATGATGATCGTGTACCGCAAATTTTTATCTCTCTAAAATGAGTACCCAGTCATTCCCATTAGCGGGTTCACCAGGCGGATCGAATTCCATCTCCAATGTATTCCTGTATTCAGTGATTGCCTTTCGTTCGCCGGTAGAGGGACTAAACAAAGTCGCTTTACGGGGAATGAATTTTAGTTTCATCAGGTCCACTTTAAAATTTCGTCCGGTATAGGTATAAAACAACGCATAATCTTTTCCCCGCGTGGCAGCGATATAATCATACCGTTCGCCGTTATTCACCACGGCATCCTGGGCGGGTACGCGGTCAAAATAGGATTTACTTAATATCAGTTTTTTCAATATCTGCATTTGTGCGGCTCCGGGTGCCTGAATGCCTTCTTTCCAGCTTTGTTTCGGGAAATAGGAGGCCGTACTGTCTGGTGCTGTGAAGAATTGCATCACCGAATTATGACCATAGGTAAAACCGCAACCGCCGGCAAACACACTCCAGTAAGCGTAACGGCGGATCTCGTAATCCTTCCAGTAGGGCTGGTCCGCCCGATGTAATCCATAAGGAATGTCTTCATAAGAAGGCTCTCCGTCAAAACTGGGCTTTACGGGTTTCAGTTTATAATCATCATTCATGTACTTCCAGTTGTCTTCGCCATAATGCAGAGTCTCATTGCTCAATGTATCTTGTGCGTAGCTGCGGTGACCGCTCTGGAACATATTAAAATCCAGCCAGGGCTCTTTATGAAACCAGGTGGAGGAAGAATTGCGTCCCCGCGGATGAAAACCGATCAGGTGTTTCTTATCAATAGCCCGGATCGTTTTCCCGATCATATTCCAGGAATCCAGTCCGTCACTTCCTTTGATATCTCCCCCATTGAGCCAGATGATATTGCTGAAATTTTTATAGCGGTTGGCCAGAAAGGTGGCATAGATCCTTGCCTGTTCGGGATTCACTTTCTTGATATTGCCACCCCATACAGGTACCAGGGCCATATAAATCCCCCTTTTTTCGGCCTGCCTTATGATATAATCCACATGATCCCAGAATCCATATTTCAAATCATCCACTATATGTTCATCATTCAATACCGGTTTTGACACATCTTTATTATGTATGGAAGAATCACCGTAAACATTCACCGCGTCATTCACATCATGAACAACCATGACCTGAATTACATTATACCCTTTCCGCTGACGATCGTCCAGGTAAAGCACGGCCTCTTCCCTGGTGCATTTTTTAAATAATAACCAGCCTGTATCGCCCAACCAGAAAAAGGGTTTCCCGTCCGCAGTCTGAAAAAACCGCTTATTGGCTGAAACTTTCAGTTGTTTCAATTGTGCTTCTCCCTGCGGCATAGCGCAAAAGGCGATCAATAGTGTCAGTAGTATACGCTTCATGATCCGTTTCTAAATATTTTCCAGCTAACCCTTTACTGCATTTCCAGTTTGCGGGTTACAGTATTATAGATAATGCTTTTCTTTCCGTCGCTCAGTATATATTCAGTTTCACTTGTCCCTTTCACCGGTTTCATCCCGGTGGCCGTTTTTAGTATTTCTTTATCCGTTGAAGCCGGTAATACAGCCAGACTACCCCCGGCCATGAAAGCCGCCATCCCAAATTCCGGGTAACTATCTCCGCTGTACATAACTGCTTTACCAGGGTATTTATCGCGGTATTCTTTTACGGCACGATACACCTGTTCAAAACTGGTTTTCTTTGGTTTCAGTAAACGGGCATGTTGTCTTGGTGCCAGGCTTACTCCACCCGGAGGTGCATACACCGATCCGTCGGCCTGGTAATGCCAGTAACGGATATCAATAATATCAATGAGCGCCGCATATGCCGGCATTTTTAATATGGAGTCCTGAACATCTTTGGTCACACTAAGCCCGATCAATGGTTTTTTCCCGGTTTCTTTTTCCCAGTCACGGATTACATCCAGCCAGAATTTTACGAAATGAACGGGGCCGGTGAATTCTTCCCCGATCAGCTGAATCACACTGTTGTTGTCTTTGAAATTATTGAGGCATTGGCGGATATACTTCCGGTGCAGTTCACGACGCACCGGATTACTTATATCATAAAATTGCTCTGCATAGAATATGCGTTTATCTCCGGCATAATTCACGGGCTCATTAAACCCGGTATTATTTATATTATTTGCCGTCCGCCAGGGGAAATCGGCAAAGTGAGCTCCCGCTTCGATTATATTATGCTGAAAATAATTCTGATGCACCAGCACCAGTCCCTGCTGGTCGGCCATATCGGCAAACTGCTTCAGCCGGCTCCAGTAGAAAAGATTGTATTTAGTCAGATCATATTTACTCAACCCGTCCCAGGCGGTTTCCTTACCACTGCGGGCAAAAGGTTGTTCATAAAAAGGCGGCCATACTTCCCCGTCCATCCGGCGCACCCGCTGGTGATCATCGCGGCGGCGGTCGTACCACAGACCATAATTATGTTCCATCGCTACGGTATGGGTAGAAAGCATTTCACTGACCACTTCATCGATATTATCCGTTAATCCCTTGCCGGCTCTTCCGGGTACAAAACGGGTCAGATGGGCTTTGGCATGCTGCAGGTCTTTCCCCTGTACACCGCCACTCCACCATTGTACGCCCTGTCTTTTTCCAGTAACGAGTTCATCGCCCCGTTGTAATAATCCATTCCTAATAATCATTACCGGCGACTTTGCCACAACTTTCGCAACCGGTACTATAGCTGGTTCCATGCGTTTCGCTCCAGCTGCATCGGTCGGAATTTTATTTCTAACCCCCGCCTGCTCAATCCAGTCTTTCAGTTGTAATCTTGGTTTCGCTGCTTCTTTAGTTAATTCAAGTGCTGTTTGTACCGAAGGACTACTGCTCGCTTCTGTAGAGATTGGCATTAATTGTGACTGAGCCGAACTGTTTTTTTGTAACCGCTCACTCAATTGTGTATAAAACAAACTGCGGGGATTGACACTATTATTCGATTCATTCCAGTAACCATCACCGGCAAACTGGCTCCAGCTGCCAAAGGCCCAGTTCTGAGCAGTGGGTGGTTTATAACAATCGATCCGTGCGGCAGAACAGTTCCAGAACACACTATTGGCAGCCGCCCAGCCGGTGCCGTTATTATCCTGTCCGCGGTTACCAAACCGAAGGGCATTGCCATCCACGTTCACCACATCAAATAATACACCGGAAGCCCAGCTATCAATCGCGCCGCTGAAACTATACGGTTGTATGGATTCGCATTGCACAAAAGCATTGGGACCCGGTGCACAATAGCCAGTACCAAAATCATGATAGCCGTTTTCCGCATAGCAACGTTGAAATAAGGTTTGTTGTCCGGTGGTAAAAAAGGTATACCGACGTTGTCCGCCAATTTCGGATATTGGTGACTGTGAAATACAGTCTTCCACCGTAATCCGTTTAGCAGTTTCCAGCACACTCACAGCCGATCCGGCGAAATACCGGAAACTGACCTGGCGCACCCAGCAATCCTCTGCGTTCTCCACATTGATGGCATTCCAGCGATGGTCTTCATCCTTCGGGTTTGTTTTATCGTAAACAGAAACACAGGTAAGATTCTCTATGCCACTGTTCTTCACCCGTCCTTCAGGGTTATAGAAATAAATACTGGCGCCGCCAAACGTTGAATCAAGTGCGGTTGTAATGGGTGCATCTATGGTGATCTTGTTTCCCTCGATCTTCCTGATGACCCGGTCAAAAAATAAATCATAGTCACCCGGCTTCCATCCCAGCGCTGTTATGCCACCGCCGAAATGATCGGTGCCTAAAGTTCTTATCCATTTATCCGTTGAAGGACGACGGATAATGATATGATCTGAATGTTCTTTAATATCCAATCGGCCATCCACCTGGAATGAAAGGGCATTCACCGGTACATAGGCATCGCTGATTTTTAAACCAGATAGTTCCCGTGAAACAGTATTCTTTCCTATAATTTTTATCAGTGCCAGTCTTCCGGTACCGGAACCGGTGATCGTTGTTTGATTCACTCCGCTTCCCCGCAACACCACTCCCGATGCATTGATCCGCAACTGTCCGTTTACTTCATAATTCCCTTTTTGTAATAAAACCGCTCCGCGTATACCGGTTCCGTTATCGGGTAAAGAAGCTACATAGTCCAGTGCTGCCTGTATACGGCGGGTGGCATCGCCTTTTGCAATGGGGACTATTACTTTAACCGGTACAAAAGGAATCGGTTCTTCTGATGCCTTATAGCCACAGTAGGAAAAATCGGGAATGCGGTCACCATTCGGTTCGGGGGTGTATTGCAGCCTGCCCTTCTCATAATATAAAGGCGGAACAGGCTTTGCCGGTTTTTGTGCCGGTAAAGCCTGTTGCAGGAAGATCAGGATCAGTAAGAAAGAATACTGACGATATAATTGTTTATGGCTCACCGTTTCCAGCTGTTTAAAGTCCGTCTTAAAAGTACGACAGTCGTGCTGATTTAATGCTGACACAAACCGCTAAACACCTGTCCAATTTTACTTATTTACTACTCCGGCGGGTTTCACATTTTTCACATTCACCACACTATTGAGGTAGTTCTCGATATTACTGTAGCCATTTTTGGTCAGTTTTGCCGCATCGGAAGCATCGTTAGGGTTCAGCTTATTCTTCAATTCCCAGGCATCCGGTAATCCGTCATTATCACTGTCTTTATAGGGCGTGCCTTTATATTCCGGATAACCACCCACTTGTGAAGGGTCGGTGATAATGCCGATTTTATACGAATCGATTGGTAAACGACGGTGCTTGAACTGGGTTTCGGGCGGCTTCACATTGGGATTTACTTCTACTTTCCCGGTCGTGACTTCCTTGACCATACGGATATCCACGGCATCCCTTTTGGGCAGCGTTGCACCGGCATTGGCCAGTACATAGGCTCTTGCTTCTTCGGCTTTGAGTATCGTAATGGCTGGCATGGGCAGTGGCTTGGGCCATTTGATATTGTCCGTATACTCACCGGTATTCTTCTGTTCTTCCACCTGTACCCCGCCATTCCAGTTGTCTTTGGTGATTTCAGGATATCCTTCCATTACATTTCCGTTTACATAAGCTCTTCCATATACCCTGTACTTCAGTTTACTTCTTCCGCTTTCGGGTTTCAGGATGCGATGACCAACATTATTCTTCGGGGTTGCCGGTCCGGGCTTGAAATAATTATTAATGATATTGAATTGGGCGCGGTAATCACCCCCATCGATGCTGCGATGTACCCAGTTGTACACCACATTATTGGTAAAATTGAAAACGCCATTCCACCCTACTGAAGGATTGCGTCCGGCATTATTGGCCCATAGGTTACGCATGAAAGTGCAATTCTCACCCCCGAGGGTACTGCCAAAAGCGTGGTTCCAGGTATCGAGTGCTTCTCCGAAAATGGAGTTCTGAATGGTAATATTTACTGTCGGAAATTTATCTTCTGTTTTACCGGTACTGTCATTGTACATGTGCCGGTACATACTCATATTTTCATCGAGTCCCCAGCTGGCACTCACGTGATCGATCATGATATTGCCAATCGGGTTACCCCCAATGGCATCATCACGGCGACCCACCCAGGTTTCGCCACGACGGAAACGCATATAGCGGATGATCACATCATGGGTGTTGATCCACACACTTTCACCGGCGATACAAACACCATCCCCCGGTGCGGTTTGTCCGGCAATAGTAATATAAGGGGCGCGGATGATCAATGGTGTATTGATCCGGATAATTCCGGCTACATTAAAAACAATAATCCGTGCACCGCCTTGCTCGCAGGCCCAGCGGAGACTGCCAGGACCATCGTCATTCAGGTTTGTAACCACGAGTACCTTACCTCCACGTCCGCCAAAGGAGAATTTACCACCGCCTTCTGCTCCGGGAAAAGCCGGAATATCGGATTGCGGCAGCTCATCCACACGGGAAGCCCATGGAATAAAAGGTTTTCCTTTTTTCGCTTCTTCCTGGATGATAGGCCAGGCCACCTGCCACGCAGAATCAGAATGGCGGTTGGCGGCCCGCATCAATGAGTCTGATTTACGTTGTACATCTGCGGGGATGTCGGGATACTGGGCCAGCAAACTACCAGACAATCCCAAACTAACGGTGGTGATGCAAACAAATCTAAATACTCGTTTCATACTGGTAAATTTTGTATTTCTTAGACGCAGATTTATATAAAAACCGTTTACAAAACCAACGAATAGAAAGAAAAAAAGAGAAAGTTGTTTGGCTTTCTCTTTTTCAACTTTGCTTATGCTGCTTAAATAAGAACTATTTTTGAACTTTAACGTCCACTTCAATCGAAGTCTCCTTACTTGGGGAGTCCTGACTGGTAAAACGGATAAGTATCGCACCATATTTTCCGGAAGCTGTTTTAAATCCGACCACATTATTCCCACCGGAAGTAGTAAGACCTGAAACTTTTGTACTTGTACCGGAAGTCATATTATTCTTAATGAGTGTATTGATGGCCCCGGAAGACCTCAGACCTGTTACAAAATTTACAGAGGAAGGCATTTTCTTCAATAGTGTTGCATTTTTAGTCCAGCTGGCAATATCATAAAAGCTCAATTGTGCAGGCATAGCATTCAGTGCATATATACTATGTTTATTTGAGCCGGATACATCGTAAAAATATCCGAAATCTATAGCAGCCGAATTAGCAGCACCAGTTGTGTAGCTATAGGTCTTGCCATCGGCAACAGAATAGAATGCCTGGTTGGTTTTATTAGTTGTATCTGGCACCTGCATGATCCTGTAACTCCAGAAGTGGAAATCCGGGGTCACCGTTACGGTAAATACTTTGTCGCCATCACCCATAAAAGTAGCACGGTCGTTTCTGGCCAGAACCCGGTATGTATACTCACCGGCAGAGCTGTCTACTTTATATCCTATAATAGCAGAAAATACTTTTTTATTCGCTGCATTATTCAAACGGAAGGTATCCACCCGCACACCATTCCTTTGTATCTCAACATAGGCCATGTCCTCCGGGGAAGCAATGGTAAAATCAAGATAGATACTGTCATTAGGATTCAGGGTTACATCCCCGGTCAGGAATTTAGACCCGGTTCCCTTGTACTCGACGGTAACACCGTATGTATCAATTGGGTCTACTTTTTTCTCGCAGCCGGCAATCAGGATGATAAGTCCGGCGATGAGGTTCAGGTATTTTTTCATATAATGACTTTGTTAGTTGAATT
>DAORKK010000002.1:0-54482 GCA_035439525.1 Chitinophagaceae bacterium | reverse complement strand
AATTGGCGGTATCCCGTGGTTTGGTGCCGGCTGAATTGGCCATATCCAGGTAAATTCGCCCGGAAACAGTCCCTGTACCGGCATAATAAGGCGGTTTGGGAGCCATTTTGTATGATTGCCTGGCAGAGATCAAATGCAGGTTACGGGTTCTTCTCAGATCCCAGTTACGCTTTCCTTCCATGGCAAACTCTACCTGTCTTTCATTCAGTATCAGGCTTCTCATAGAAGTAATATCAGTAGCCACATCCAGTCCGTAATCAAAAGAACCAGCTGAAATTCCGGCACGCTGACGAATTTTTCTTACCATATCTTTCGCTTCTGATAAACGACCTGATTCATTGGCACACTCTGCCAGATTCATGATCACTTCAGCAAAACGCATTTCAATCCAGTCCATCCCGCTGCCGCCGCCGGTATTGGAAACATATACTGCCTGCGCCGGCGAAAGTGTGGGATTACATAATCTTCTGCAATAGAAACCGGTTACCATAGAGCCTGATGTTTCATCCAGTACACCGGTATAGGTCCATTGTTTGCGGGTTGCTTTACTACTCAGGGGCCAGGCTACACCATTATAAGCAATCGACGCAGCAAAACGCGGGTCACGGTTCTGCCAGAACATGGTGCTGTTATAACCTGAAGATGCATGTGAAGTAGGCAAGCCATCACTCATACCATATGCCTGTACCAGATTCCAGGTAGGCTGATTGGAACCACTTCCTGAAGTGGATTCTGAGAATGGTCTGGTAATGTTCTCCAGGTTAGTGCCCAGGTCTCTCGATGTATTGTACTTTCTGACGAGTAAAATCTCCCGATGATCTTCGGTGGTGAAGATATTTGCATAGTTAGCCAGCAGGATGTAACCATCGGTTACACACTGATCGTAAGCGGCCTTATTCGCCTGGTAGGCATCTTCCCATCGACTGGCGATATTAGTCGGATTAAACTGGGGACTGGCCCAGTACATCAGTACTTTTCCTTTTACTGCGAGCGCAGCTCCTCGGGTTACACGACCGATATTGCTGCCAGACCAAACACCAGGCAGATAGGCTGCTGCCGAATCAAGGTCATTGGCAATGGCAGCAATACACTCACTCGTTTTTGCACGGGGAACATTCAGCTCTTCACCACTCAGATCCTGTGTTTTCAGGATCAGCGGAACTCCTCCATATAAATTAACAAGACGGAAGTATACAAAAGCCCGCATAAAGAAAAACTGACCTTTCAATTCATTCTTCGTTGCTTCGGCGATTGTGGTACTGTTATTCAATCCTTCAATAGCAATATTACAACGGCGGATATCAAAATAGCGGTTCGCGGTAATACTGTTTGATGTGCCGATATCTGTAACTGAATTCTCATTCAGCGTACCATAGAGAAAAGCTGTGTTGGCATTATTCAGTTCATCGGAAGTATTATGGATGCCACCCAATGCCGGCCATTGTGGCATAACCAATGCATAGGTCCTGTTCAGAAAAAGTCCTACAGCTCCCTCATCATTCCAGATATCAGAATCGATACCCTGAGGATCTTCCAGGTCAAAGAACGCATCATCCTTCTTACAGGCCGGCATGGCTGCCATCAGGGCCAGCAGCAGGATCGTCAGCAGTTTTCCGGATTTGATCAGATGTTTCATGTAATAATTATTTTGTTGTTTCTGGCAATTATTGTTTTATAAGCTTGCATTGATACCGAACGAAATCGTCCGGAGTGTCGGATAACTCGCATAGTTGGATGTATAAGGGTCTTTATACTTCAGCGGGTTGATCAGGCTCCACAGGTTGTTACCGGTAACCATAATCCGCAGATCCGGAATTCTCAGTTTTGCGGAAATCCGCTTCGGCATCTGGTAAGAAAGCACCATATTGTTGATTCGGCTCTGGGTGCCACTCACGGCCCAGAAAGTAGAGTTTTCTCTTGCCAGCGGCGCATCCGCTCTTGGATATTTTCCATTGGGATTTTCAGGCGTCCAATGGTCGGCCCAGAAAGCAGGCGCATTCTGAGTGGTGGTAGGCACTTTACGGGCTTCTGAATCATAGAAGCGTTTGCCACCAACAGAAAGGTTCAGATTGGTTTGTAATTTGAACTCTTTATATGTTACGCCTAAGGTGATACCAAATCCAACCAGGGCGGTGGTTCTGTCAAACATAGTGGTGATATCCAGGTCATTGATCTGACCATCCCCATTAATATCTTCAAAATCCATAAACCCAACCTGCGGCTTGGCATTGCCGATCAGGTAGTTCGGGTTTTTAGCCAGCAGGGCATCTACCTCTGCCTGAGTACGCAATATTCCTTTGGCAATATATCCATAGTTACTGCTGTTATATTTTCTCGGATCACGGCCTATCGCAATTCCCAGCTGGTTTGTCCCATAATTGCCGAGATCAGCCGCATTATAATATACCTGCAGCATCTGGCTGTTGCTCCAGCCAAAGTTGATATCTGTATTGAAACTCCAGTCACGTCCGATACGACCACGATAGCCTACGGAAAACTCAGAACCCCAGCTGATCTGCTTGCCATAATTTACAACGGGTGGGGGGATACCGGTGGTTGGCGGGAACACGCTGGCGGCATAGCGGTCAAACCCGTCATAGGTATAACGATGATAGAAATCAGCGGTGATATTAATTTTATTTCCCATCAGGGTGGCATCAAAACCCGCATTCAGGGTTCTTGACTTCTCCCAGCTGATAGCGTCATTGGGATAAATATTGGGATCCAGTCCACTGGTAGACACATTCCCAAACAGGTAACCGGTGGTTTGTGTAAACCTTGATTCCCACAGGCGATTACCTACGCGGTCCTCACCCACCATACCATAGTTGGCACGTAATTTCAGTACGCTGATAAATTTGATATTGTTGCGGAAGAAATTCTCATCACTGATCTTCCATCCCAGACCAATGGTCGGGAAGAAACCCCAACGGTTGGCCGGTGCAAAATTGGAAGAAGCATCCGCACGGCCGATAAATTCAAAGAAATACTTATTGGCAAATGAGTAGTTGAAACGGCTGATAAAAGAACGCTTGGCACTTACAATAGACTGCGGGTTCCGGATAGCATCAGTGATGGTACCAATACTGGTGGGATCATTACTGAAGGCCCAGAACTCATCCACGCCACGAACCAATTGCGTAAACTTGGTCAGGAAGATATTACGGCCACTGGCTTCACCCTGGTCGAATCCTACCATCGCATCCAGGTCATGCTGACCAAAACGCTTTGCATAAGACAGGGTTCCGATCAGCTGATAGTTATCGGAAATCGTGGTACCCTCAGACATCTGGTTATTATTGGTAATATTAACTGTCGGCGTTCCAGCATTTACCTGATCAGAATAAAGTAAGCTGTTCTGACCTCTTTTCAGGTAATTACCTACACTATAGGAAGCATAATATTCTTTACCTGTGGCATTCCGGTTGTTTTTACCAAACTGAATCCGGGCAGCCAGTCCTTTTACAATTTTCGGCTTCCATTCGAGAGAGGCATTTACAGTGAGCCCCTGTGATTTATTCAACTTATAAGAACCGGAATTATGCACCCCCAACAAGCTCCAGTTACCGGGAGGATTGGGGCCACTGAATGGCACTGCTACCCCATTGAACTCAACCGGGACCCATTTCGGGGTCAGGTAAAGGGAACGGATGGTGAGATCATCGGTTTCACTGCTGGCATTCTTATGATTATTGCTATTCTCCCTGTTAAAGTCAGAAGAGAAACTAATATTGGCAGTCAACCCATCAATGATAGTAGCATTCATACCCGTACGGATACTGTATTTATCGGTATATATATCTCCATAGTTACCACGCTCCTTATAATAACTACCTCCCGCAAAGAAAGTAACACGATCCGTACCACCTGATACATTAATTGTATGACGATTGACCGTACCGGCTTTCCAGAAATAATCAAACCAGGACCGGTCCGGAATTGTCTTCAGGGAATCCAGATCAGCTTGTGAAAAACGCTGATTTAACGGAGATCCGTTTAATTCATAACCATCATTCAGAAAACGAGCATGTTCATAACCGGACAGGCTTTGTGATTTTACAGCTTCATTGGATGTACCAAAATAACCGGAATAAGAGATCCGGGGTTTACCGGCTTTCCCTTTCTTCGTAGTAATTAAGATCACCCCTTTGGCACCAGCGGCACCATAGATAGCGGCAGAGGCATCTTTCAGGAAGGTGATATCTTCAATTTGGCTGGCATCAATATTTTCAAATATATCCGCATTGGGAGACTGTGACCACTGAATCGGATTGGAGATAATTCCATCTATTACCACCAGTGGCTGATTGGTTACTCCATCCGGTGTTCCTGGGAAAGTAATAGAATTACGGATATTGATCGTTGTGGTGGAACCCGGTTTACCGGAAGCAAAGTTCACAGAAACACCGGGTACCCGGTTGACCAGTGTACTGGGCAGGTTGGCCACCGGAATATCCTCTATATCCGCGGCTTTCAGCGTGGCAACCGATCCCTGTATATTTACCCGCTTTTTGGTGCCGTAACCCACAACCACTACATCATCCAGTGTTCTTTCCACAGAAGCAAGCTGTATGGATAATACCGGGGTCGTACCTACTTTGGTTTCATATACCAGGTATCCTACATAAGAGATACTGATAACAGATTCTGTGGATGGCGCTTTGAGCGAGAACTGGCCTTCCGCATTGGTAACCGTGCCCTGTGTAGTGTTTTTAATCTTTACACTTACACCTTCCAGCGGTTTACCTGTTTGCTGATCTGTTACCTTACCGGTTACAGTCCGTTCCTGTGCCTGCACAAAAAACGAGCTGCACAGAACCAGTAAAAGCAATAACAGTTTTGGTGTTCGCAGACAATTCATATGGCTTTTTTTAGTATTTAAAATGCTGATTGCTACCTTATACATTTATCAGGAATGCGTTGGTTTATTACGTTCTTTTATCCGCTGCTGCCACTCTTCGGTTGCTTTCTTCAGATCATATCCTTCCGCAGAGAGGTAATTATTAATCCGACCCTTGTATTTGCCGAATACTGCATGCTTCTTATCAGATGATTCGGCATCCATGGCCAATTCCCTGGCTTCTTTCAGCCAGTTATAAATTTTTGTTTTTTGTGCCTCCGTCAGTGTTGGAATCATGTCCTGATAAGCCGCATACGTGATCGGGAACACGCGGTAAGTCATACCGTCTTTAACCAGGTATACCTGTTCCGGACTGATTAAATCTTGCAGGCTGCTGATAAATGCCTGATGCAGGAGCTGCAGATCTGCTGCCTTTTTTTCCGCTGCAACTTTTAAACGGGGTGCGACTTCTGTTTCCGCAGCAGTTTCTTGTTTTATTTTTTCAATAACTGCTTTATTATCTTCCTGGATTTTATTGAGTCCGCTGTATTGATTCACCAACTGAGCAACCACTTTATTGTATACGGCAGAGTCTTTAATAGATAGCGTATTGACAATTTTCACCGAGCGATCCGTAATTGTCTTTATATATGTGTCCTGACCGGTTTGTGAAAACAAAGATCCAATGAAGAAAATTGAGGCAATTACTAACAGGATTGTATAACGGAGAAATCTTGAGGAAGCACCAATAAGAGAAAAGCACCCGCTGTACCGGAGGCAATTGGCAGAAATGTATACCAGCAGTGCTCGCTTCATATTGGCTAAGTATCGTTAAGGTTTTGTGAAACGGGATAAAGGCCCCTGTTTTTCACGTTCTAAAATTACATAGGTGGATTGCCTTAAAAATGTAAGGTTTTGCTGTAATGATGGAAGATTTTACTATTTAGCAGCCGGGAACGATTGCGTAAAATTAAGGTGCTAATCAGTTGCTTTTAAGGTAATAGAAGCTTTGCCGAGTCCCCCGGCTGATACAGTTAATGTAATATTTCCCTTTTTTCCGTTGTTTTGAAGAATTGCCAGTGCTTGTCCTTTCCAGGATTTTCTGTTGCCTGATTTTAGTGACAGGGTGTCGGCGGGATACCCATTGTCAGTGCCAGCCAGTTGTGCCGCACCAGCTACCGTAAAACGAAGCACTTTATCAGATCCGGTCACCAGGTTTCCGGCACGGTCTAGAATACGTACAGTTATAAAACTAAGGTCTTTCCCGTCGGCTCGTAAAGACTTCTTATCTGACAGTAATTCCATCCGGGCTGCTGCACCGGCGGTCCGGATCTCACGGACCTGTACTATTTTACCATTTTTGCGTGAAACGGCTTTCAGGATGCCAGGTACAAAAGGTACACGCCAGCTGACGTGCAGGCTGCTGTCTGTTTTTCGACTGATTCCCAATGACTTACCATTCAGGTAGAGTTCCACTTCGTCCGCTTTGTTATAGTAGGCCCAGACGTCCACTGTGTCGCCTTTACTCCAGTTCCAGTGGGGAAACAGGTGCAGAACCGGCTTTTCGCTCCATTCTGACTGATACATATAATATATATCCTTCGGAAACCCGGCCAAATCCACGATCCCGTAATAACTGCTCCTGGCCGGAAAAGCCGGATAAGGCAACGGCTCACCCAGATAGTCAAAGCCGCTCCAGACAAAGAGCCCGGCCATATGCTTATTCTTCTTCACCGCCAGCCACGACTTTTCATGGGTATTACCCCAATAAGCATGGGTGTTATCATAAGCGGCCGTTGTATAATCGGCATTGCCGCGGGCAAATGTATCCTGCTCCTTGTAGTCAGCGGGCCATACCCGTTTCAGATCGGAGGGGAACTGGTATACTCCCCGGGTTGATAAAGCTGATGCCGTTTCAGTGGCGAGGAAACGTTGTCCCGGAAACCTTGCCGGCAGTGCGGCATAATCATAATCCTTGTAATTAAAGCCAAGAACATCGAGTGCGATAGACTGATAAATAGAATTCTTCTCCGGACTAGTTTCCGTCAATGCACAGGTTACTGGCCTTGAGGGATCGAGTTTCTTTACAATATCCACCAGTTCTTTGGCAATGATGGTACCGCTGCTGTCAAACTGATTGCGGATCTCATTCCCGATACTCCACATAAACACGGAAGGGTGGTTCCGGTCACGCAGTACCATGGCTTCGAGATCGGCTTTATGCCATTCTTTAAAATCAATATGATAGTCAAACTTATTCTTCTTTTTATTCCAGGTATCAAAGGCTTCATCCATTACCAGGAAGCCCATTTTATCGCAGAGATCCAGAAAATCCGCAGCCGGTGGATTATGTGAAACACGAATCGCATTACAGCCCATCTCTTTTAAAATCCGCAACTGTCGCCTCGCTGCTTCACTATTATAAGCGGCGCCTAATGCTCCAAGATCATGGTGCATACAAACACCCTTGATAAATAAAGGCTGTTCATTCAGGGTAAACTGCCCCTTGCTGTCAAAACCGATGGAACGGATTCCAAAACTGATTTCTTCCTCATCCATCAATACGGCCGCCACAATTACTCTGAAGCGGGCTTTATACAGGTTTGGCTGATCGACGGACCATCGTTTTGGATTTGGAATCTGAGTGCTGATACTGAATTCATCCAAGGTTTTTACGTGCCGGTTATCAGATGAATATTTTCCAATTACTTTTCCTGCCGGATCAATGATCTCACAATCAACAACGATATCCGGATTGGTGTTTTTGGCCATACGGATCCGGGCAAGGGCATTGAACGCTGCCCGGTCATTGGTTATCTGGGGTGTTGAGATAAAAATACTGTGGGGTATGAACTGAAAAGACCGGGTGGAGACCAGTTTAACATTCCGGTAGATACCCGAGCCGGTATAATATCTTGAATCCGGCTGGTGACTGTTATCCACTTTCACCGCGATCACATTCTTCGTGCCGTAGTGCAGGTATTTTGTCAGTTCATAGTGAAATGGTACATATCCATAGGGCCGCTTACCCAGGTAATTACCATTGATCCACACTTCACTGTTACGGTACACCCCATCAAACTCAATACGATGACTCCTGAAACTGTCTGCCGCAGGAACAAAAAACGTCTTGCGGTACCAGCCAACACCTCCTGGTAATGAACCACCCTGATTGGTCGCTGCTGCATCGGCTTTAAAATCCGATTCTATACTCCAGTCATGCGGCAGGTTCAGCTTCCGCCATTTACTGTCATCATGCACTTCTTCGTAAGCAAGACTGTCATTCCCTAAAAAGAATTTCCAGTCCTTGTTGAAGTCAACAGTCTTTCTCACTTGTGCTGATGATACAAGGGAGAAAAGAAAAAAACAAAAAAGTTGAATATAGTAAAGCCGCATAATATTATAAATGTATCGCTATCACCCTTCGACACGCTCAGGGTGACAACCGGGCATCTTGTCATGGTGAGCCTGCCTACCGGACAGGCAGGCGTGTCGAACCATGACGAACCAAACACACCTAAACCGAAACCATCGCCTTTATCACCCCGTTCTTCGGATCGAGCCAGCTCTTAAAATTATCCTTCACCTCATCAAATGACACCCGGTGCGTGATATAGGTAGCCGGATCCACTTTCTTCTCCTGCATACTCTTTATCACATGATCAAAATCTTCGGTCGTGGCATTCCGGCTGCTCATTAATGTGGCTTCGCGCTTATGAAACTCCGGATGGGCTACTTCAAGATTACCTTTTTGTAATCCCACCAGCACATATCGTGCCCCATGTGCCATATATAAGAATGCACTGTTGATCGCTTTCTGATTACCGGTAGCATCAATCACCACCGTAGGCATATCATTATTCGTGATTTCTTTTAACCTGGCAGTTACATCTTCTGTCATCGGATTGATTGTGTGTTCCACTTTCAGTTTCTCCCGGCAAAACGCTAACCTTGTTTCGTTGACATCCATCGCTATAACTTTGCCTCCGGCAATACGGCCGAATTCCATGATGCCTAATCCGATCGGACCTCCCCCCATCACTAAAACAAATTCACCGGGCTGCACACCGGCTCTCCGGATGCCATGTGCACCGATCGCAAGTGGCTCTACGAGGGCAAGTTCATCATAACTCATATCGCCGCCATGTAATAAAGCAGTAACAGGTACAGATATATACTCCATCATACCACCATCCGCATGTACCCCAAATACACTGATGGCCGCACAGCAGTTACGTAACCCGTTTCGGCAGGCAATACATTCTCCGCAGTAGAAATAAGGAATGATCGTCACCCGTTCACCCACATGGAAACCAGTGGACGGATCCACTTCGACTACTTCACATCCCAGTTCATGTCCGAGAACCCGCGGGTAAACAAAATAAGGCTGCGTGCCTTCAAAGGCATGCAGGTCGGTACCACAGATACCGATGCGGTGTACTTTCAGTATCGCTTTTCCTTTTTCCGCTACCGGCATTTCCCGCTTGATGTATTCAAACGCCCCCGGCTCCTTACATACTAATGCTTTCATCGTTATTAATCTTTTACTTCAAAAGTATATTCACCTGAACCTGTTTTCAGGACGGCTTTACCTTCTTTATATTGCACGATCGCTTTCTTCCCGTTCATCAGTACCACCGATCCTTTCTTTGCCGGCAGATAAACCACCGCCGTACTGTTCGCCGGGATACTGATATTGATTTCAAATTTTCCTTCCGTCTTCTTCCATTCACTGCTGATCTTTCCATACGGCGAATAAAATATCGCTTTGGCGTCTTTCACATCACCCACCGGTTCGGGCCGGATCTCCACTTCCTTAAAGGCTACTGAATTTGCTGTTTGCCGTATTCCCGCAAGTCCTGAATAAAACCACTCCATCAGGTGACCCAGCATAAAGTGATTATTACTGACCGACTCATAAGCCTGCCAGCTCTCAGTGAGTGCGGTGGCGCCATGTTTTAACTGGAACCCATAACCCGGTACATCATCCCGGGAATTCATATCAAAGATAACATCACTGCGCCCGGCATCTTCCAATGCTCTGAGCACATAGCGATATCCGATATCCCCTGCGGTTAATGCATTATTCCTGCCCCTGATATCACGTATCAATGCATCCACCACAGCAGACCGGTACTTATCTTCCACCATTCCCATATATAAAGCCATGGCATTGGCGGTCTGACTGGTCGAATCATATTGCACCTTTCCCTTATCAAAAAATGCCTGGTTGAATGCCTGTCGGATCTGCGCGGCCAATTGGTCATATTTCTTTTTCGCTGCTGTTTTATTCAGCAAGCCTGCTATTTTCGATAACAGTACCGCGTCATAATAATACGTAGCTGTAGCCGTCACCCCCATCTTCGTCATCTGGGCAAAGCCTGATTTCTTTGGTCCGATATCAAACCAGTCACCTAAGCCGTGTTTCAGTATAAAGGCTGAATCTTTTGTGCAGAGGTAATCCATATATTTTTCCATCATCGGCCAGGCATCTGTCAGTGATCGTTTATCACCATACCACTGGTAATTGTACCAGGGCAAAATAATCGAAGCACTGCCCCATTCAGGTGATTCATTAAAAGGCGGAGTGAAAGCGGTGAACTCAGGTGCGATCTCCGGCATTAATCCATCCGAATGCTGTGCATATTGCATATCCCGGATCACTTTACGGAATAAGGGTGCAGCCGCATAATTATATTGTACCGATGGACCCATCAGGTAGGTCTGCTCCAGCCAGCCAAGTTTTTCCCGGTGCGGACAATCGGTAAACACACTGACAGAATTACTCTGAATCGCCCAGTCAATCAGTTTATAGGTCCTGTTGAACAGATCATTCGAACAGCTGAAACTGCCCCAGCGGCCCATCCGGTTCTTCAAACTAAATCCTTGCACATCGGTTACCTGGGGTAATGGATTACCGGTTCTGCAGGGGATTGTATGAACCTGGATATACCTGAAACCTGTATAAGTAAACCGGGGTTGCAATAAACCGCCGCCACTGCTGTCCAGGATCAGGGTAAAATAACTGGGCGAACCCGTTGCCCGCTGGTTCACTGTTCCATCGGCATTCACCAGTTCACCACAATACACCCGGATCGTATCATATCGGTTGCCCTTTACGGATACAGATGGTATACCCGCAAAATTCTGTCCCAGGTCATATACCGTAACCTGATCTGAAATCTGTTTTTGCCCAATGGGTTTAAAAAACTGACTGATCACGACCGGCTCAGTCATTTGTGATTCAAGCAGCGGTGGTCCCTTAACGATCAGTGGTGTTTTCCAATGACGATCATCGTAGTCCTGAATACCAGCCCCGTAACTGGAAAGATTTGCATCCCGGTCTTCCCCTCCGAATATGCTGCTGTAAGTAATGTCTGATGGAGTGGTCTTCCAGCTTTTGTCCGTTACAATATCATCCTCGCTTCCATCTTCATAAGTAATCCTGAGGCGCAGGATCATTTTAGGCAATCCATATGCCCCGGTCATCTTCCTGTAGCGGGTCCCGGGTATATAATGAAAGCCATTCCCCAGTTCCGCAAACAGTGCATTCGTACCGGCCTGAATCCGTTCCGTTATATCATATGTGCAATACAGGGCCTGCTTTTCATAATTTGTCCAGCCAGGATTCAGTATTTCATTCCCATATATATTACCTCCGTTCACGAACAGGTTAAACTGGCCGAGGCCGGAAACAAATACATAGGCTGATTTGACTTTTTTACGGATCGTAAAGGTTTTCCGCATCAGGGGCAATACATTCACCCGCTCTCCCCAGGCCTTCTTTCCATTGAGATGTACATGTGGTACGATCTTCAAGGAATCTGCCAGCTCTTGATAAGCGATCCATTCCGCCTTTCCCCAATCGGCTTTTGCTGGCAAGCCCATTACCCAGCGGTCAGGGGTACTTTCCGCCATATTCCCTTTATTATCCCAAATGATCACTTTCCAATAGTACTTCGTAGCGGGCTGCAGGGTTTTACCGGCATATACTACCTGCTGACTTACTCCCGACAAAACCTTCTTTGAATCCCAGTAATTACCGGTATTTTTTTCCAATAGATTAATATCATCCGCCACCAGTATACGGTAAGCAGTCTGGACTACTCCCCTCTGACTGCTTTCCAGCGACCAGCCCAGGCGGGGCTGTGTTACTTCCACCCCGTATGGATTCTCCCGGTATTCACAACGCAGCTGCAACACAGAGAGCTTTTGAGCCAGTACTGCTGTCTGCAATAATGCTAATACCGATATTACTATTAAGATTCGTTTCATCTTCCCTATTGAATTTCTATTCCGGAAACAGCCAGTTTATTTCCACCCTCCACAATCAACTTTACCGTATAATTACCCGCATTAATCTGGGTGCCGGTATTTACCGTAAACTGGTTCCACTTTCCTTCCCTCGTAAAAGTAAACTGAACTTCTTCGTCCATCATCCTGTTGCCCCCTGCATCGAACAACTGCAGCCGGGATTTGAGTGGCTGGCTTTCTGCATAGTAATATTTCAGTGTAATGGAGTAAATATCCCCCACCCCGGTCTGTACCGGCCATTCGATGGTGGATGGCTTATTGTCGGAAATGATACAGCAAAGCCTTCCGTTAAGGCTATCCTTCCTTACAGCATCACTAATCACTGCGACATTACTGCGGTAAGGAGTGATGGGCTTGAGATCATAGGCGGGTTGCATTTTACTGGCAGGCATTTCTGCTATGATACATTGACCAGTTGCTTCAAAAGTAAGTGGCTGACCAGCCGGAATTCGTCTTTTAAAAACAATATAGTTTGTTCCTCCATGCTCATCGGTCACAATCCTATTGTTCGTGTTTTCAAATCCTTTCAGCAGTTCTTTATGCTGTTCCGGTTGCTGTACGCCTAAATAAAGATCAGTTTCAGTTGTACCTCCCACTTGAAGGGTAGCTTTAGCATTCCGATCCCTGAACTGTATCCGGCTGGCACCAAACAGTACCGGCGGAAGTGTATGAAAACTGTAGCGTTCATACATATATTGCTTATCGCCTATGTTCAGCCAATCTTGTTTCTGATAAGAAGGTACCGGTACCACCATCCCGATTTCATCTTCCTGCTTTCTTTCAGGCACGGCCACCGCTATTGCACTGATCAAAGCCTGGCCGGCTTTGGATTCCGGGAAACTGATCACTAATCTGCCATTATCTGATTTTACTTTAACCGTTTGCTTCAATGCCTTATTTGAACCTGCTTCCGACCATATATCCAGGTCATCAATCACTGTCTTTCCATTTATCGCTACATCAAAAATCCTTTTACCTCTTGCATTGGTTTCCCCAGCAACACCGATCCAGGGTTCCATAAAATACAATTCCACCAAACATTCTCCCGGGGGTATATTATTAAATGTATAAGTCAGCCTGTCTTTACCATAACGGAAGTCCTGGAACAGCTTCCAGTCTTTGGTGCCCCTCACCGGACTAAAACTGTGGCGCTGACTGGCAAAATATTCCGGCAGTTCAGGAAATGCAGCCGTCCAGCTTTGTGAAATACCCAGGTCAGCATTCCAGTAATTGGAAAACTGATCCAAATAAGCCGGACCGCCACAATTAACCCGTTTAATATAATCATACCCTTTAACAGGAAACAGTAAAGTATAGTCGTTACTGAATAGTTTTTTGTACCCGGGCGCCTGAGGCAAATGAAATAACACCACCGTGTCCGTAGCCACTACTTTTCCTTTTTGATAACCCACAGCATACAAGACATTATACTTTATGTCAACACTATCCCACTGAAAATGGCTACCCGCTCCGGCTCTCTTTCTTCTGCCCAACGATGATGCATTTACATCATTGAAGAGTTCCACTTCCTCACAATTGCTATACACCACAATTCCGTTCTTTATTCCGGGTGACATCCAGCGGTTGGGCCAGGTATGCGAAGCGATATAGACCATCGGGTCTTTCTCCGCTGATACATAATTGCTGCGGAACATATAATAGGCGTCGGTGGGTTCTTCCCAAGGAGTAAGCAATCCTTTGTAATTCACCGGGCCAATGCGGTCGATCTCCCTCAACCCCTCTCCGCCTTGTACGCGACCCGGATTATCATGCGAAGTGAGCAGCCAGAAGAAATGACCGGCGACACTGTCTTTTACTGATTCTGCCAAACGAACCTTTTTCTCCATCAGGGCGGTAAACCGATCTTCACTCAACGGACCATCTGGCTTGTACCCGCCTTCGGAGTGCAGGTCAATACTCCGCCAGGCCCCATACTCACCCACCAGTACCTGCTTCTTCAGGTCTTTCGCATAGTCATCCGGGTTACCCCCGTAAGTACCGGTCCAGTTCTGCGGCACATCCCAATCGGTACCTGTACCCCCATTACAGGTAGTGACTAATCGTTGTGAAGAAGCCGTCGGGTCCAGCGAACGGATCAGTTCGGTACATTCCTTCGCAAAGTCTTCGGGCAACTTGCTTTCATTCTGCAACCCCCATAAGATCACCGATGGACTGTTCCTCCGCTCGATCACCCATTCGCGTAAAAGTTCTTTAAAATTTTTTCGGAACTCCGGTGTATCATACCATACATGTGCGGATAATTGGGTCCACCACAGTATGCCACGCTGGTCGCAGAGATTACCATATAATAAATTATGCGGCTGGTGCCCGTCCCGGAAGGCATTGAAACCCGCGGACTGAATCCAATTGATCCGAGAATAAATCTGTTCCTTACTGAAAGCATGACTTTGTCCCAGCAAATGCTCATACTCTGCGATACCATTGATGAATACCGGTTGATCATTCAATAAAAACTGGTTAGTTGGGGTCTTCCAATTGATCGTCCGGAAACCAAAAGGCGTACTCACCCGGTCAATCACTTTTTTATTTTCCATTACTATCGTCTCGATAGTATACATATAAGGCCTTTCAACCGACCAGCGCTCTGGATTCTTTTTCAACTTAACCGATTGCGTCACCGTAACGGAATCTCCCTTCCTTGTCAACTTGTTAACCTGAAACCTGTCAACGAGCTTCCCATAACCATCCAGCAACTGATGTACAATCACCAGCTTTCGGTCTTTAGCCGCATAATTCTTCAAACTCGTATTGACATTCAACTTCACCTCATTGCCAGTAATATCGGCCCAGGCATGTACACCAAAGGGAGAGATTCGTACATCATTGGTAACAATTAAATGTACCGGCCTGAAAATACCCAGCGGCTGTGAACCCTCCGAGAACCCGCGCTCATCGCTGCAGCCACCACAAACCCAGGGAAGGGTTTTGATATTGGGCGGATGGGTGGCAATCACCTGCAGCTTATTTACACGTCCATCCGTTAAAAGATGATCCGTCACATCAATCGTAAAACTGGTCCGTCCTCCGGCATGGGCCCCAACTTCTTTGCCATTCAGACTCACCCGGGCAAAGGATCCAACTCCTTCGAACCAGAGAAAAAACCGTTTGCCGGTCTTGGATTGTTTGATGCTGATGTTCTTCCGGTAAACAGCTAATCCATGAAAATTACCATGCTGCAAACGGCGATATCCTTCATACTGGTCCCAGTTGTGAGGTATCGTCACTTTACTCCAGTCTTTATAGCTATCCAGCGGCGGAAGCATCGTCCATTCTTTACCCGCTTGTGTTGGCAGGGCAAAACTTTCCCAGTCCTTATCCAGGGATATATCCTGCCGCTGGGAATAAACAACCACTCCCTGCAGCAACAGGCAAAGAATCAAATAATATTTATTGTTTCTCCAACGCTTCATTAAACCGGTATATCCCGTTTTTTATCGTATTCAGTTTAACTACTTTCCCATTGTAACGCAGGGACAGCGGACGGCCGGCTTTGGATACCACGATCAGCTTCACCAGCTTGCTGGCCTGCCATTGAAAATCCAGTACAAAACCACCGCGTGCACAAATGCCTTTTACTGTACCATCCGGTAAAGCCGATGGTAATGCCGGAAGTAAATCTATATAGGCTGTATGACTCTGTACCAGCATTTCCCCGATACCCGCCGCCCCGCCAAAATTACCATCGATCTGGAAAGGCGGATGGGCATCAAATAAATTCGGATAACTGCCCGCGCCACCCTTTGCAGGACTCATCAGCATCTGTATCATTTTAAACGTGTGATCACCGTCTTTGAAACGGGCCCAGCAGTTGATCTTCCAGCCGAGGCTCCAGCCGGTTGCGGCATCCCCCCGATAGAGTAAGGATTGTTTGGCCGCCTGCATCAGTTCCGGTGTTGCATCATAATTGATCTCACGACCCGGATACATCCCCCAGATATGGGAGATATGCCGGTGCTTATTAGTGGTATCATCTTTATCCTGCATCCATTCCTGCAACTGACCATATTTACCAATCTTATTCGGAGCAATACGCTTGTACTTGTCTTGTAGTTCTGCTTTTAACTCATGATCCACTTTTAAAATATCCGCGGCGGCTATCACATTGCTGAACAAGTCGCGGATGATCTGGTGGTCCATCGTGGGTCCAGCCACGAGTCCGCCCTGTTCCGGTGAATTAGAAGGCGTACTGATGAGGTAACCCGTTACCGGATCTTTAGTAAGGAAGCTGTTGAAAAAACGGGCGGCTTCCCGCATAATGGGATAGGCTTTGTTTTTCAGAAAGACTTTATCCTGCGTGAATAAATAATGTTCCCACAAATGCTGGGTCATCCAAGCACCACCGGTCACCCAGATCCCGTGATTCGATGCATTGATGGCTGCTGTGCCTCTCCATAAATCAGTGTTATGATGCAACACCCAGCCGGGTGCATTGTAATATTCCCTTGCAGTGGTTTTACCACTCTGTGCCAGATCACTGATCATCCCAAACAGCGGTTCGTGCATCGGGGAAAGATTCAGTAATTCGGCCGGCCAGTAATTCATCTCCGCATTGATGTTAGTGGTGTACTTGCTTCCCCATGGGGGCAGCAGTAAATCGTTCCAGATGCCCTGCAGATTGGCGGGTCTGGTACCCGGACGGGAAGAAGCGATCAGCAGGTATCGCCCATACTGCTGGTACAAAGCCACAAATGAAGGATCATCGGCCATGGCAAATGCAGCCAGACGTTCATCCGTTGGTAATACCGGTCGGCTTACTCCTCCAAGGAAACCGGGAGGCGGATTGTTTTCTCCAGCCTGGGATGGATTACCGAGGGTAATGCTGTAGGTATCAAAATAAGATTTGTATTCTTTAATATGCGCTGCTTTCACGGCTTCATAAGTCTTCCCTTTCAGCAATGCCAGGGCTGTTACACAGGGTTTCACCGGATCGGCGGTTACATCCTTATAGTTTTTATAATTGGTGCCGGCAGTAAGATACAGCGTGGCTTCATCGGCGCCTGTGACAATCATTTTCCCGTTTACGATACTGAGCTTACCTCCTTTGACCAGCAATTGAAGTTGGGAAACAGCTTTTATCGCACCATGCCGCACTTTTATCGTCAACGAAATAGTATTACCGTTCAGTTGTTTAATCGTATAATCCTTGTGCGTGCTGCTGAGCGATGCTTCAAAACTCAAGGCCCCTTTGGAGGATGCACTAAGATGAGTAACGAGGGCCTGATTGGGGGCACTGACAAAATACTCGCGCTTATACTGCACCCCCGATACTGTATACGAAGTCGTGGCGATGGCGTTACTGATGTCCAGTTCACGACGATAATCTGCTGCATCAGGATGCTCAAACTTTAACCTGAGATCGCCAAAGGGCTGGTAACTGGCCTGGTACTCGCCAACAGGCGGCGGATCATTGTCTTGTATCAAATACCGCCATTCGCCATTCAGTGAGAGTTTGGCTTTCTCATTCCCCACGGGATACACGCCTATATGCCGTGTCGTATCCTTATATCCATACAATCCGCCTTTATTATCAAAATTGATTACCTGTATCGCGATCACATTAACCCCCGGGTGCAGGGTCTCTTTGGGAATGGTATATAATCTTGGCTTATCGCTTTCCATCGAGCCCACCAGTTTGCCATTCACATAGGTAAAATCCATATCGCGGATTCGGTTCAGATCCAGTGTCAGGTCCTTTCCATTCCAGTCAGCCGGTAATTCGAAACCGGTGCGTAACCATACCGCGCCATCGAGTCCATCAAAACCAAACTGCTCCCAGCCATCCCAGGTGGGCACATTCATGAACTTCCATTCACTGTCATCATATTGCTCTACGGCCGGATTACCCGGTAACCCCTTCAACGATTTCACTTTATCCAGCCAGTCGGTCCGCTCCCCGTCATTACTCTTCAATCCCATAAACTCCTCACCCGCCAGCGCCTCAGCTTCCTTTTGTTTTCCATTAAACAATAACTGCCGGATGGTATCAAGGTATTTCCAGGCACCCTTTTTTTTATAGTCCCGCGGTCCCCCGGTCCAGATCGTTTCCTCATTGAATTGTATGCGGTCCTGCTCCACGCCACCAAACAACATCGCCCCGATCCGTCCATTCCCGATGGGCAATGCTTCGGTCCACTTCACCGCTGGTTTATTGTACCAGAGTTTAAGGTCCTGGGACATAGACGTAATACTGAGCATCAGAACAGCCAATAGTGAAATTGCTTTTATATGCTTATTCATATCAATTGCTTTCAAATCTTTCTAACTAGTCCTGCTTTTCATCTTAAGAAATTCACTGATGTTGTCATCCTGAGTAGTCCCGCCAAAAAAAATCTACAGGGCAAGTGACTTACTATCTGCAGGACGTACCGAAGGACTATTCAAATAACCAGTCCAGGGTAATGCTTCGCTTATCACTCATCAATCCCGCATCATATACCGGCACTACCTGATTGCCCTGGATAAATCCGAGGATCAGGCAAACCCCTTTGCCCAGTTTCAATTCATGGGTACCAGCGGCAAAACTATACGTGTGAATATTAACCGGCGGTAATCCATCAATGGCTATTGCATTACTTATTTTAATATCAGACTGTCCATAATCATCAGCGCCGGCATTCGTTTCCAGTTCGGGTTCTTTCAGGAATACGGTATCGGTGACAAAAGCCCCTCGCTGGGTTTTGAAATATCCGACCAGGAGCTTTACCGGTTGGCTGCTGTGGAACTGGATAAAAGTTCCATTCCTCAACTGGTCAGCATAAGAGGTCCACACACCGTGCAATTCCTTTAACTCCGGGGCCACCTGGCGAATGACAAAACCGGTATCTTCAAAGGGAGTGGATAAAGAATCCAGTGTATACCAATTGTTCTTATTATTTATTAATGAAACGCCGAAATTGGGTAAACGGGTGATTGCTTTTACCGCAACCGTTTTCTGATTTTTGAGTGAATCAATTTTATACTGAAAAGTTTTCAGCTCTTTTTCAAACACCGGTAACATCTCGCGCCAGTGCTTATAGGTACCGTCCACCCCGCGCATCGGAATTTTGCGCTGCTGGGTCTGCATGCTGTTGGCGTACTTATAGGTGCTGTCGGTCAATCGGGTCAGTCGGTCAAAACTGGTCACACTTTCTTTGAGTGAAACAGCCGCGTCATCCAGGTCTTTTATATCATTCGTGTATTTATAACGCAAGGTCTTGAGTGCTGCTTCCGCTTTCTGGGAATAAAACCAGGCGAGGGCATGATAACAAAGGATATCATTCTTCAGGCGATTGAATTCGGCGATATTCTTAGTTGGCTTCACCCCATGTATCACTTCATACGCGATGCCGGCATGCCGGCGTACATCCATGATCACCTGCACCGGTGTTTCCCCCTTTGCATGTATTCCTTTTGCCTGCTTATCTGCATAGTCAAGCAGCATTTCCCCTTCGGGTGCTTCACTGTCATACAATAAAGTGAACAGACCGTAGCGGTAAGGATTGATCAGCTGTGTCATCAGCATCCCGAGTGTCAGTGTTTGCCGGTTACCATCGGTAATACCAAAGCGGCGCAGAAGTTTCGGGGCAATCTCCCCGCTTTCTTCATAAGCTTTCAGTATAAAACGGCCATCGTTGAGGGAGCAACCATATTTCTCAGCAAGCAGCCCGCCCCAGTAATTGATCTCTTCCTCCCGGTCCCTTTTAGCTTTCCAGGCATAGCGTGCCCAGGCTTTGTACCAGATCCAGTCCCGTTCGATCTGCAATAATCTTTTCCCTTTCACACTATCGGCTGAATAAGGCCAGTCCCAGTATGATGCCTGTGGATATAAATGCAACCCATTTCCGCCCATGACTTCATGCATGCCGATCACCGACTGCTGAATGAAATCAGCTGATCCGTAGCGGAAGGGTTCGAGGTTGGCGAGGATATGTACATTCTCGATCTGTACGGATCCGAGCTTGCTCAGTGTCTGATGAAGTTGTGCCCAGCTGCCCCGGGGACGGGCATAGGTAAGGGCTTCGCCGTTGAACTTGGCTTCGGTATATAAATTTTTATACAACGGCAAGGCCGCTTTCATCACTGCCGGTGCATCGGTATCATGTGCCCTTAATACAATCGGTGGTTCAGTGGACTTGCCCAGTTTTTTTAATCCATCCTGCACACCTGGAATAATGGTTTTAGTAAACCATTCAATATCATCGGGACCGGTGCCCTGCATGGCTTCACCCAGGCAAACCATCAATCCCACATTGGGATACTTTTCTACAAAGGCGGCAATGGATTTGCGGGTATAATCCGATAACAAAGGCGTGATCGGCCGTTCGCGGTCCTGTGTTTTAATTTTATGGTATTCGGCAAAAGGTTTGGAGACTATAATATTATAAAACATCTGGATCACCCAGATCCCGCGCTTGTCCGCTTCGGTGGTGATAAAACGATAGATTTCTTCATTCTTTTTAAAAGTCACTTCATCCACTTCCAGCGCATAGGGATAGTCTTTTAGTTTAACCAGTGAGGCGAAGGGGTGCCCATTCCACAGGTAAAGCGAATTCATCCGGTTGTTCACCATTGAATCCAGCACCTGTATCCATAAATTTTTATTATAAAACCAGGGAAAGGTTTCCGGGGTATACGGATACTCATATACATTATGCCCTGGCAGGTAGTAAGGTTTTTGGATACCGATACACTGGCCACGCAATACCATTTCAGGAGCATCCTCATTTGAGTAGTTTTCCGGGAAATTTTTGGTCCGTTTCAACTGATCCAGGTAGTCCAGCACACCATAGAGCAATCCTGTTTCATCATTACCGGTGATCCGGGTGATGCGATCACTGCTTTTTATGCGATAACCCTCTTTTTTTCCAATGAATGATTTGACTTCGAGATGGATCTCCTGCTGCTTATTGGTAAGACGGGCATTGCGGATATAATTATTCAGCCGGTCATACGCATATTTCAGCCGGGGGCTGGTGCTTTCTCCTTTTATCACCACCTGTCCCTGTACTGCCATTCCTGTAAAGAACAGCATTAAGATGATCAGTGCGTTTTTCATTCTTTAGTTTATAACCACTTTTTCATTGAGGTACTTTTCCAGCATGGTATAGCCGGATTCATCGGTATTATTCCGGTCTTCCGGATTCTTTGGGTCCAATCCTTTTTTGATCTCCCATTCATCCGGCATGCCATCATTATCTGTATCAGTGGGAGCCGTAGCCGTTTTATATTCCGGCCAGCCACCTACGGCACCCGGGCTGTCAATAATACCTGCTTTACCAAACACTCCACGACCGGTCGCTTTCCCGGATTTGGTTTCGCTGATCACCCGGTTATCCACCGCATCTCTGACGGGAAGAAATGCACCTGCATATTGCAATACTCTTGTATATGCCTGTTCAGCTGTTTCAACCGGCAAAGGAACTGCCACCAAAAACGGACTTTCTGAAATAGCCCCTTTTGGAAAACCGGCTTCCTCCAGGTCCACTCCTCTTTCATTCTTTTTAGTCAGGGATTTATAGGTATCCATGATATTCCCTTCCACATACCACTGTCCGGTGACCCTGGAGTTTTCGGCCTGGTAGGAAGCATGAACAAATTTGAGCTGATCCGGAGTAGCCGGACCCGGTTTGTAAAAGTTATTGATAATATTTACCTGTGAGAGGCCGCCCTTGATATTCACTTCTCCGCCATAGCAAGCATTGGCATTGCCCCAGTTGTACACCACATTATTCCGGTAATCAATCAGGGCCAGGGTGTCATGGGCCCGGGCACCGTTAAACCGGATCGCCCGGTTATTCAGATGGGCAAACAAATTATGATGGTAACTGGCATATTGACCACCCCACACCCCGCCGAAGGAACGTTTCCCCTTCATGTGTCCGGCATCATACAGCCCTTCACTGACGATACACCATTGCACGGTGGTATTCTTTGTATCATACATCGCGGCACATTCCTCATTGGCCCAGCTGAAACTGCAATGGTCCACAATCACATCATGACAATTCTCCATATCAAATCCGTAAAGTCCGGTCTTCAATGTACCGCCGGGTCTTGAACGGATAAAACGGATGATAATATTCCCATGATTGCCTTTAATTCCGGCCCCATTGAGAATAAGCGATTGATTTTTGAAACAGATGCCATCACCAGGAGCTGTTTGTCCTGCAATAGTCAGATTGGATCGTTTGATCTGGATCTTTGATTGCAATTCGATCAGTCCGCCTACGCGAAAAACAACCGTGAGCGGTTCCCCGGGATATTGCTCGAGCGCCCAGCGGAAACTGCCTTCACCACTATCATTTGTATTGGTTACCGCCACCACTTTGCCTCCACGGCCACCTGTAGCATATTTTCCATAGCCTTCCGCGCCTGGAAAAGCCGGGAGTTGTGCAAACAGGGAGGGTTGCAACATCAGCATGACAATAAACAGGCTTATACTTTTCTTCATATCAGACTTCCTCCTGACTGGTTCCTGCTTTAAGTAGCGGCACCCAGTCTGTTTCCTTCGGTTAAGAGAATGACGGCAAAAATTAATATTAAGATGGCAGCAGTCAGTAATCGAATGGTTTTCCCGCTGCTGTTCTTCCATTCTTTCATCACTAATCCCGTGAGCGCACTCAGCAGCACCAGCAAAATCATATGAATAGCCCAGCTGCTGAATTCATATTTACCCATACGCACATGTCCCAGTCCGTAAAAGAAAAACTGTCCGTACCAGAGTATCCCGGTTAATGCAGCCAGCAGATAATTCAGTCCCAATCCGCTTTCATTGATCCGGGTATATTCCCCGATTGTTTTTTCTTTCCGGTGAAGGTACAGGCAATAGAGAGCGGTAGTCAGAAAAGCCCCCGTATTGGAAAAAATATAGATCACATTGCCCTGGTAATTTCCGGCCCCGTATTTAGCGGCCACATCTGCGATCGGTTGTCCCTGGTTTAGGGAAAATCCATAGAGGGCTGATAAAACACCTGCGAGAAAGCACAAAGGCAGCCCTTTGGCCAGTGAAAAACCGTTGTTTGCGGCATGCTGTTTCTCCATATCTTTTTCCTTGCTTCTGCCAGCCAGTCCGCAAACGCCGATGCCAAAAGCGCCAAGTGCCACACCAGACATTAAAAACCCGGCCCCGTTTCCGGATAAGGCCTCGGATAAAGTGCCATTCACCAACGGAGGTAATAAGGTACCCAGCACACAACTGATCCCCACTGCAATAGCATAAGTCAGCGAGAACCCTACATACCGGATGGCGATACCAAATGCGGTACCACCAATGCCATAAGCGGCACCCAATAAAAATGAACGTTGCATCGCTCCCAGTGGAGCTTCACGCAATACGGCTCCGAGCTGAGGAATGGTGAGCCAGGCAATCAGGACGGGTAATATCAGCCAGCAAACCGCTGCCTGTGCCAGCCAGTAGGTCTGCCAGCTCCAGCCTTTCACTTTTTTCTGCGGCGTATAGCAGAGTGAGGCACTGGAAGCACCTATGGCATGATATAAAACACCGTTAATTACTTCCATATTGACAGGCAGGTTATTTAAAAGGAATAAAAGCGGGCCGCGTTCGTATATAAAACTTTATCGAGGCTTTCTTTATCCAGCAGATCCGCTAATACGGATCCGTAATTTTTCCAGGTGGCTGTATAAGAACCGGCTAATAAGGATACCGGCCAATCGCCTCCGCAAAAACACCGGTCGGTTCCAAAATGCTCCAATGCAAATTCCACATAAGGCTGAATATCCACTGAAGTCCATCCTTCACCTTTCCCGCTTGTGGTTCCCATACCGGAGATCTTCATATAAAATCCGGGATGCTGAGCAGCCTCTATCATCAGCTCACCCCATTTCCCGAATCGTTCTCCGCTGGCAATCGGTGGCTGGTTCAGGTGATCAAAGACCATGCGCAAACCAGGAACTTTCTTTGCTACTTTCAAAGCCGTTTCAATATGTGCCGGTAAAACCCCCACCACATCAAAAGGTATATTATGTTCTGCCAGGATACCCAGACTAACCAATACTGGTTCCTGCAGGAGCCAGTCCGTATAAGGCTCGTCATGGATCAGGTGACGGACCCCTTTGAAGTAAGATTCTTTTCCGTATTTATTTTGTAAGGCCTTAACAGTGGCATCCGGATTCATCAGGGGTAACCAGCCTACCACGCCTTTGATCCATTCGTGCTGACTGGCAGTATGTAACATCCAGTCCGTATCTTCAAAATTATTCGCCGCCTGTACCAGGATGCCGGCACAGATGCCGATTTCCTTCCGCTCAGTTTCAATCTCCTCAATACTGTAGGTTCGGTTCAGAACAGAAGTATTCCCCTTCAACCAGGCGTAGTCCGCCTTTTTGAAATCCCAAATATGAATATGTGTATCGGCAATCCGTTGTGACATCCCGTTATAACTTATTTACGAAGTCCCTGAAGCTGAGCGGCAATGCCAAATTGCTGATCGATCGCCTGATTATGTTCTCCAAGCCGGGGTGCCCCTTTCTCGGATAACAGGATCTGTCCATCTACTCTGACCGGGCAACGGGTGGTTGTGACTGAGATACCCTTGCTGGTTTGCACTGTCACTTCCATATCCAGGACACTGTATCCTTCTTCCTTCACCAGGTCGTCATAATCCATCACGGGAGCACACCAGATATCGGCTTTCTCGAGTATCCCGAGCCAATGAGCCGCCCTGTTAGTTTTCAAATGATCGGCCAGTATCTTTTTGATCTCATCCCGTTTAGCAAACCAGTCATTGCTGTCATTAAAAGCCTTTAACGGTTCGCAACCCAGCAAATGCGCCAGGGTGGGAATATTGGTCATTGCCAGTGCAATGTAATTATCATTTGTCTTATATAGTCCATAAGGGGCCGCCACATAGGCATGAGCACTATTGACTGCACCTCGGACCGGCAGCTGCCGGCCGTCATTATAATAACAGGTCAGTACTTCAAACTGGAAATCAAGGATGCTTTCAAACATGCTTACCTGAATCAGGGCGCCTTCGCCACTGTTGAGCCGGCCATATAGCGCGGCCAGTATTCCCTGGGCAATATGGGTACCCGCCAGTATATCCACCACCGCCACACCCATGGGGGTAGGGTTCTCCTTATTATTATTACTTAACCAGGTCAGTCCGGAAACGGATTGCAGCAACAGGTCCTGTCCGGGAAGATCCTTCCAGGGTCCCTCCGTACCATATCCGCTGATCTCCGCATACACGATATCCGGTTTAATTTCTTTCACCGCCGCATAATCCAGTCCGATTCGTTCCATCACCCCGGGTCTGAAATTATGCATCACTACATCTGCTTTTGCAATCAGTTGTTTTACCTTGAGCAGGTCATCCGGATTCTTCAGATCGGCGGTATAGCTTTGTTTGTTGCGGTTGATCGCATGAAAGATCGTGGATTCGCCTTCTATCATCACATCGGACACATACAGTTCCCTGCATATATCGCCCGTGACCGGCTTCTCGATCTTGATCACCTGTGCCCCCATATCGGCCAGGCGCAAAGAGGCCGATGGTCCGGAGAGGAACTGGGAGAAATCGAGAACCAGAATATCGTTTAATAAAGTCATTTTTTAACTATTGCTTGCTAAGAAAAGTTGGAAAAAGCTACGAGTTAAGAGGTATGAGTGACGAGCGCCTCCTAACCAGTTTTTCTTTCTTCCAAGTTCATCAGCTTGTATTTAAATCTTAATCTTTGTGCTTTGTGGCTCGTTTCTCGCAACTCGAAACTCGCAGCTCAAAGAAGTTCTTCTTTTATAAGCTCATTATGCTCACCTACCCCCGGTGCCCTTTTCCCACTCACCAGTCTTTCCCCGTTGATCCGGATCGGGCACCTTGTTGTCGTGATCTCTTTCGCTCCCACTCTTATTTTTTGTTCCATACCCAGCGACTGGTAAGCCACTTCATTCGTCATTTCCTCCCAGTTCAGTACATGCATCGACCAGAGACCGGCATCCTGCAAAAGGCCGAGCCAGTAGTCGGTGCTTTGTTTGAGTAAATGAGTGGCCAGTACGGTCTTTATCTCATCGCGCCGGGAGAATGCTTCGTCAATAGAATAATTTCTGAGTTCGTTACATCCAATCGTATCAGCCAGCATATGAATATCCATCATAGCAATGGCAATATGTCCGTCGGCCGTATCATAAACACCATAGGGTGCACTCAGCAGCGGCTGCCCATTGGCCACATTACTGCGTTTTGGTTGTTGCTTCGTTGTATAGTAAGTGGTCAGTAATTCAAATTGAAAATCCAGCAGTGATTCCATCAGGCTCACTTCTATCAGGGCGCCTTTACCGGTCTTGTGGCGACGGATCAGTCCGCCCAATATGCCCTGTACCAGTTGTGAACCCGCCATAATATCCGCAATTGAGATTCCGAAAGGTACAGGTCCGTTATTGCCATTACCGGTAGTATAAGCGAGACCGGTCATGGATTGCAGCAAGAGGTCCTGTCCGGGTTTATCCTTCCAGGGTCCTTTTGTGCCATAACCCGATACTGCGGCATAAATGATCCGGGGGTTTATCGCATTAACAGCCGTATAATCCAGTCCATTGCGGCCCATTACTTCCGGGCGGAAATTATGTATCAGTACATCGGCTTTAGCAATTAATTTCTTGATGACTGCGAGATCCTCCTTGTCTTTCAGGTTGGCGGTAAAACTCTCTTTGTTACGGTTGATTGTATGAAATAATAAGGAGCTCTCATCCACCCAGAGATCCTTTATGGCCAGTTTGCGTCCTGCTTCACCTCCACCGGGGCGTTCAATCTTGATTACCCTTGCGCCGAGATCTGCCAGGCGGAGACCTGCGGAGGGACCGGCTAAATACTGGCAGAATTCCAGTACCACAATTCCTTTGAGGGGCAGTTCACTCATTATTGTACAATTGATTCTTGTGTTAAAATACTTTGCCGGTAAAATTCATTCATCGCCTTCAGCGCTTTCACCGGATCGCCATCCTCCCGTAAACATTCCTGTAACGGAACACCTGCCTGATCCTGAAAATGCAGGTACCCGTTGTATCGCGGACGCATATACCCGTTATCTATTACCGGCAATACATTCCGGAAATAATCATGGGTCAGCCGGTTTGCTTCTTCATCTTCCCAGGCACTGCGGTGTCCGGGTTGTCCGCCATGCTGCACATATATCGTACGCTGGCTTTCGCCCGAAACCACCATAGCAGCAAAATCAATAGCCGTTTCTTTATGCTGACTGAAGGCAGAAACGGATAAGCCGGTTCCGCCGATTGTTGTTCTTAATTTATGCCCTTGAAAAGACACCACATCCTGATAATGCAGGAGATGTTTTGCATAGCCTGTTCTTGAATAATTTGAGTAGCCATACGCAAATGGACAATACCAGTAATCATCCGTCGTACTCATCAGTTCAGCCACGGCAATCGGATTACACTGGAAGAACCTTGGATCCACTTTACTGTACAGCGCTTTCATCGTTTGTATCGCATTCACGCCAGTGGCTTCATCAATCACTTCATCATTGCTGGCAAAAGGTTCTTTGCCATGTGTGATACAAAAAGTATAAAAATTCATCAGCAGGTCGATCGGGATTGCCGGCACGGCAACCTTGCCTGCTTTGGCCAGCTCCAGTACATCCTCCCAGGTTTTGGGAAAGGCGGGCAACAGGTCTTTCCGGTAACTTGCCGCCGGGGTAGCCGCATCAATAGCGAGGGCCCATTGCTTTCCTTTATACGTATAACTGTTATGCGATTGACCGGCTGAGTTACGGGCCTGGTCATTCAGATAGGCTGGCGATAAATATTCATTTAATGGCAGCACACAATTCGTGGCGGCAGCGCAACCCACCCATGGATGATCGATGATCAACAGATCATATTCAAGGGTCAGTTTTTCGATCGGAAAATCGGCGAACTCCTGCAGTGTTCTTTTTTTCCAACGAATTTCAACTTCGGGATGCAGCTCATTGTATCGCTGGGACAAAGCGAGCAGGGGTGTAATGCCCCGGCTATGCCCCCAAGTGATACCGTTCAAAACGATTGCTGCCATATTAAACGCTCTTTTTAACCATCAGGATATGTTCACACAACATGACCAGTTCGTTGTGCTGGTTAAAACATTCAACCAGCTCGGTCACGAGGCCGTATTCCGGTTTTTTGTGGTCTTTTTTATCTTTAATAGTAATGTTGACCCGGATGGTATCATTGATAAATACGGGTTTGATAAAGCGAAGCCGCTCGTATCCGTAAGTCATGGATACTTCATTGATAAAATCAGCGGTCAGTCCGATTGCCACTGTAAAAATGAGGGTGCCATGGGCAATCCGCCGGCCAAAGGGCTGGGTTTTGCACCATTCTTCGTCCATGTGGTGGGGGAAAAAGTCGCCTGACTGTCCCGCGTGAATCACAATATCTGTTTCGGTGATCGTCCGGCCCCGGGTCTGCCGGGTATGATTCAGTTCGAATTCCTCGAAGTATTTCTGTATGAACATGGTGTGGCAATCGTTGCGGTTTGTGCTGATGCGGAAGCCGGTCAGGGCCCCTTTGTAAGCGACCGCAAGGTCGTTACAAAGGGCTGGCCGTTTCTGCTTGCTGCTTATGCTTGAAATTCTCTTTAAAAGTACCCTGCAACCCCTTGTCGTTAAATGGAAGGTTTTACTGATTTGATGGAATATTTTATTGCTTTCTCAGAAGTCCACCCTAAGTAAACGGGGACATTTTGGCACAATTTTACAATTTCTGATGAGTAATCAGTAATCAGTAATGAGTAATGAATAGCTCGGGGAAAGACCTAACGTATTGAATCAGGTTTAGGGTGGGGAAAGAGTAATCATTATACATTCCCCTTCCGCCTGTTTCTAACTTTAATGCCTCCTCCTGAGCTACTCATTACTGATTACTCATTACTCATTCTACTTTCAGTCTGTTTCTACCTTGAACGCTTCTCCCCGAGCCATTACCTCACCCGCTCGCTCTGCCTTACACATTTCTCCCACATTCGGGCAAAGTCTTCGGCTGAGTTAAACAGCACCGACATATCCTTGGGTTTCATGCCCACATTCTTCAGGTCCTGGAAGAAATCGGCCATCATCCCGTAATGCGCCATCCCATCGATATTATAATCCCAGGTTTTACCCAGGGTGGAAGCGGGAATCAACGGTTCGTTGGTACCGGGCCGGGTTATCATTTTATAATAATCAAAAGCTGCTTCCAGTAGTTTGTGGCGACGGTTCTTTTCGGAATTGGAGGTCACATCACCGGTCCGGCTGTCTACCGTACGGTTATTGAAAATTTTCTCGCGGCTTACTTTCAGGGAAATCTGCTGCTGGGTACCTACATCCCCGTTAAAAACATCCGTGCCGATATTCTCCCCGTTCCCGCCTTTGATTAATCCTTTGATAAACTCCCTGATCCGTCCCTTATCATAACTGCTGTGTACTACATGATTCAGGTACCAGTCAATCTTATTTTTGGTATCCCCGGATTCAGCTTCGCGTTTAAAACGCTCTTCCATGGAATAATAGATCTGCAGGGCCAGCATAAAATCGCCTTGTTCTTCGGTAAACAGCTTGCCAGCCTGTAAAAATTTGTCAGGATTGTTCTTCAGTTCATCATAGGAGCCGGTCAGATGTCCGCGGAAACGGTTACCTGTTAGATCGGAAAAGGGCGTATAGCGCACCTGGTTGGCCTGGCCATATACAAAACTGCGGCGGTTATAGATATCATAACGGTCATGTCCGGCCGCACTGGCGCTATTCGCCCCAAACCGGGGGCCCACCAGCCCGGCAAATCCATTGATATCTGTACCAAAACATACCCCGCTGCCGTTCATTTTTTCAATAGCATATAATAATAACTGGGCGGCAGATTTGCTGCTACCCGGATTATTATTTGCCACATTCGATTCAATATAATGCCTGGATGAAGAGGGAATAACCGTGTTCACCGCATTTACATTAGCCCCCGAGATACCCACACCCATCATACCCCCCAGCTGCCTGATCTTTAAGAGCTCATCCGGTTTGCGGTCATTTTCATTCGCAATTTTTTCAGCTATATGATTATAATGATTCGTGTATAATTTCCGGCCTTCGACCGTACTGAGATCATAGGCTTCGGGTAATAACTGTGCTTCTGTCCAGCGGGTTTCGGTAAACTGGTTATGGCCGCTGTTCAGCGGGTACCCCCCGGATGGTACGGCAAAAGCCATTCTGAAATAATCATCCACTGTATTTCTTCCGGCATGATCAATATCGATCATAACACCGAGCCGCATCATTTCATTCACTGCTATTTCGCCAGCTGTGGTTAAACCCTGCCGGTTGATATGTCCCGCATAACGTTTCCAGGGATAAGCCGGGTAATTGTTTCCCACCGGTATCACATCCAGTGAAATGCCCCATTCATTCGTCCATTTGTTTACCGCGACTCCGGCAAGGACCGGAATCAGCGGAGCAGCCATGCCTATTACCGTTGTACCGGCAGTCGTGATCAGCGGAATAAAAGGCAATACCAATGGAGCGGCGGCTGGTACCACTACAGGGGCAGCAGCACCTGCAATACCCCCATAAGCAATCGCTTTATTATTGGCATCGATCATGGCCGCAGGTACATCACTCAACACATCAAATTTAGCTTTGAGTTTATATTCCGAAAACCCATCCTTATAATCCTTTAGTTCCACATCAAAAGCCCTGCCCGTATTAAACTTGGTGGCCAGGTTAAAGATGTCAGACTTGATGGCGGTTCCACCAAAACCATTGTTCAGTAAATGCACCGGGAACATATAGCGCAACCCTTTATCATACAAACGGCGGATCTCCGCTCTCACTTCCGCTTCAGTTGGAGCCCGCTTTCCATCGAAGTTGCCGATATTGTCGAGTTCACTGCCCAGGATTACGGCCAGTTTATTATTCAGCATGATCCTGCGCATATCCGCAGGCGAATAGGCGATTTCCATCCAGTCGCGGCAGGCCGGGGCGATTACATTTTTTATATAGTCAATTTGCTTATCTCCCACCGATTTGTCATCATCCGGACGGGTGCCTTCACTGATACGGGCAAAGACCTGGCTATGTACGGTGAGGGCCACGATCATCCGCAGTCCACCATCATAGGCTCTTTTCAGCCAGTCCTTCCACATCTGCTGATGCAGTTTGGTATTATAAATCGGCCAGTATGCAAGGGTTTGTTCATTGGATCCCCAGGTATTACCGGGATCCATAACACCCAGACGATGGCCCGGATCGAACGCACCGGCCACCGCATTACGGATAATATTACCGCGGATCCGTTCACCGGAGGAACTGGTCAGGGTACGCAATATATCGGCTCCGTGATCGATTTCACAATCGGCCAGCGCCTTGCTAATAGTGCCAACGGGCTCACCATGAAAGAGGCGGTTGCCAAATCCGATATGTGCTGCAGGGTGTGTATGTGTATCAATGGTACCCCACAGCGGGAAATCCCAGTCATAATAATTACCTTCTTTCTGAAACACCTGCTTTACCGTAAGACGGGTGCCGATTTTTATATCGGTCTGATCCGGAGATTGATCCTGAAAACGGATGTCATCCACATTGATGTACCCGGTAGCACTGTTATCGGTAATTTTTATTCTCGCCTTCTTCCCTTTCAATGTTTTCACCTCCCACCAAACCCGCCGCATGACGCTGCTGCCTTTTCCACTGGCCTTAAAATATTTGGCAATGGTCATGCTGCCCTGAATCGGAGTTATCAGTCCGCCCTGTTTTTTAGGGTTCATTTTATCAGCTCCATCTGATTCTGCAGGCTGGCCTTCATAGATCAGTTCCACTTTTTCATTTGATATATCATTGGAGCCACCCACGAGAAAACTGATATAGTCGGTAGAAATAGTAAACTCCGGGGAAAGCAGGGTGCCGGTTGGCCCGTTTCCCTGTGTCCGGGCAAATGGCTGCGCACTATCACCCCGGTTTTCAAAAGAGCCAATCCAGTATTTTCCTTTATGTCCGATAGGCAATGAAAGATCTTTCCAGTAATCTCCGCCAAGCGGAATATTGACCCGAAACGGATTCTGCGGATTATCCATTTCCCGTCGGATTACCACATTATGTCCATAGGTCGGTTGATTATTAAATGCGGTGCCTTCACGGGTCCAGCCGTTCAATGATGATTTCCCGTTTTCAAAATTAAACCCAGTGAGCGCAATCGTCCCGATGGCTTGCTGCACCTGGGTGACGACCTGAACTTCCATTTGTTTGTTGGCCGGGGGTTGTTTAACCTGAGCAGCAGCAGGCAGGAAAAAAAGGGCTATGCCCAGGAGGAGGGGTAGTTGTTTCATACGAGGTGTAATGGTTAGGAGAACAATATACGGTTTTACTTTTTCAAATGAAAGAGCTGGTTAATATGTGGGGCTTCTGCCTGTTTCCAGAGAACATGAAGGGTGAGTGGTGAGTAGTGAGTGGTGAGTGGGTTAAGGCCGGACTCCTGTTTTTATAATCAGGGCTGATAGTTGTTTAAACCCCTTTAAAATTAAAGCACCCAAAACCTCCAGATCAGCTTTCTGGCAATAGCCTAATTCAACAGCCACACCAAATGCAGTATCAATTTCAATGACGGATCCCCTGGCAATTTCATAGTACCGAATTCGTTCAACAACGGATCGTCTCGAACTTCCTTCAGCCAGATTTAAGTGAACAGAAAGCGCAGCCCTCCTGATCTGTTGTACCATGGCATACTTTTCATCTATCGGAAAATTCTTTGTAATTCGGTAACATTCAATCGTTAACTCCTTTGTACTGGTATAGACATTCAATTTAGTGTGTGATAACTCAAGGAACATAGTTTAAGGTTTATGGGCTAAATATATGTTTTCTCCTTATCCAAAACTCAACCGTCGCCCCTCCCCACTCCCTACTCCCTACTCACCACTCACCACTCACCATCCGACCTTTTGGCCATTTCCCTCCCTCTCAGTAATTTCCCGCTATGAACGACTCCCTCACCCTCGGCCCCGGCACCCGCCTGCAGCATACCCAATACGGTCCCGGCGTAATCGTCGCACTCCGGTATGCCACTTATATTATCTCGTTTATCAATCATGGCGTAAAGGAAATCGACAAGACGGATGATAAACTGGAAGAAATTATTCCGGAGAATGTATCCGCTGAAATCGAAACCCATTCGGAAGTGGAACGCTCGCTGCTGAAGATCCTGCGTCTCTGGGGTGGCATTACGGAAAATGTACCGATGGGGGAAAAGTGGTCGAAGGGTACTATGCTGCTGCAGCCTTTTGATAAAACACTAAAGCCCAAAGAAATTCCGGTGGAGGATTTTTTCCATAAAATCGTCATGCTTCGTGACCGCCTGCGGGTGCTGGAACAGAATATCAACAGCCACAAAAAACTCAATGACGAGGATAAAGTAAACCTGCAGCAATATATCACCCGTTGCTATGGTTCACTCACCACTTTCAATGTGCTGTTTAAGGATAAAGAGGATTGGTTTGTAGGGGAGAAAAGCTAGAATCCCGTCAGCTCCAGATCTTCCAATGCTTCTTTCGCTTTGAGATGCCCCCCGGCAATGGCTTTCTTATACCATTCCCTGGCCAAAGTGGTTTTGTGTTTAATCTCATAGATAAGTCCCAGTTTATACATGGCTTCAGTGTACCCTTTATCAGCTCCCTGCTGGTACCAGGTGAGCGCCTTATCATATTCCTTTTTGTCAAAAGCCGCATCCCCGTTTTTAACCTCCGTTGATACAAGTCCTTCTTTTTCAATTTTCTTCACCGCTTCTTTCGCTTCCACCATCCCTTTGTCTGCCGCCTTTTTAAACCATTTATAAGCCTCTTCCAATTGCTTTGTCACACCCGAGCCATTTGCATAAATCACCCCAACATTATACATGCATCCGGAATGTCCTTTGTCTGCCCCCTTTGTAAACCATTGCAGGGCCAGTTTAAAATCCTGAATACCTTCTTCGGATAAATACAGTTGACCCAGGTTATTCATGGAATTCACATGTCCTTTATCTGCTGCCTTTTGATACCAGCCCACTGCCTCTTTTTCATTGACGGGTATTTCAGTACCTGCTCCCAACTGATAGATCATCCCGAGATTGAACATGGCTTCCATGTTTCCTTTTGCGGCTGCCTTGTTAAACCAGCTGACTGCGTCTTTATATTTTTTCAGCTGGAAGGCATCATACCCCATTTTATACTCCTCCACCTGGGGCAGGCCGGTCTTTTCGATTTTTTTCAGCTCTTCTCCGGCGTAATAACTTCCGTTACTGTAAGCACGTTTCAGCCACTTCATCGATTCGTCAATATCCTGCAGCACTCCAAATCCTTTCCAATACAGGAGTCCCAGCAGGTACATCGCTTCTTCATGTCCGTTATCGGCGGCACTACGCAGTAAAGGAGCCGCTTCCGGATATTTTCTGGCCTGGTACAAACGCTCCCCTGCTGCATAATCGGTCGCTGCTTTTGTTGCATCCAATACAATTTGCTTTCCATATACCGCTTCTCCTTTCTTATTGATCAGCACCTGTTCTCCTTCAATATTCCGGAGTAATGCGAGGCCGTCTTTGAAGGGACGAATTTTACCCATATAATAAAAGGGGATAACCAGATTACCTTTCTGGTCTATAGCTCCCCATTTGTTTTTTTTCTTGACAAAAGCGATTCCCTCCAGGAAATAATCCACATCATCGTATTTGCCTGCAGGGATTAACTCTTTGCCAGTGGTATCCATAACACACCAGCCAATGCGCTCCTTTCTGTACCTGATCTGGCCATTAAGCGGGTAGTTTAATTGTTCATATTGTTTGCGGAGTTCCGTCATATAATGATTCACCTCTTCCCCCTTAGTGTTGATATAGAGCTGATCATACCCTTTCGTTACCTCCGCCCTGCCATTTTCAAAAGGATACGCATCCAGGTATATAAAGGGGATCATTTCTTTTCCTGCCTTGTTAATATACCCCCACCGGTCATTTTTTTTTGCGGGTACCAGTCCATTATTAAATTCCGCAGAAAGGGATTGGTAAATCCCAAATGGGATGATCTGTTTCCCAGTACTGTCGATGATTCCATAGGTTTCTGCCTTCGGATCCGATACCAGGGCCAGTCCATTGTAAAAACAATCTAAAAACCGGTAAGTAGCCGGTATCACCAGCTTGTTTTGCCGGTTGATCGCTCCTGCTTTCCCGTTTATCTTCACCGGTTTAGGCCATCCGCTGTTATCACAATGATAGATACTTTCATACATCACTGGTATTATCAGTTTTCCGCTAATATCCACCAACCCGAATTTTTTATTCTTCTCCACTTTGGCTAGTCCCTGGTTGAACTCACTTATAAAATCATATTCAAAAGGGACAACCACCTGACCTTTGTTATTTACCACACCATACTTTCCCGATGCATTCCATATGGGGGCTGGTTGTTGACTCAGTCCAAACAGATAACCAAAGCAGGATAACAGGAGCAGGGCGGCAGGGCTACTTTTCATACTTTATCAATTAATCCGGGGTTTAGCAAATTTCCTTTATGCAATTATAATAGGTAGACGTGAGAAAAACATACCCGGAAGACGGTATCCGGAAAAAAGTTGCAGGCTACCCGGTGTCTTCTTTGATACTTTATAGAAGGATGAGTTGTTTTCAGTTTCGACTTGATAGATATTTAATTATTATTGCAGCGCTAACCCTTTTTTCTCATCATTGTTTTATCAGTCATATGCTTACCCCGATCCTGATCTTTATTGTGGCACTGACCGTTTTACTGGTCGCCGCCCAGTTTTTTACCCGGGCCGCCGAACAGATCGGGGGTTGGCTAAAACTTTCGCCCTTTGTGATCGGGGTATTTATTGTAGGGATCGGCACATCCTTACCCGAACTGATTTCAGGTATTATCTCCACCGGCAAAGGGTTATCGGAAATCGTACCGGGTAATATTATTGGAGCCAGCATCTCCAATATCCTGCTCATTACCGGGATGGCTGTGGTATTGAATAAAAAAACCATCTCCCTTAACAGTACCTATATCTATATCGACCTGCATTTCCTGCTCGGCAGCTTCTTCTTCTTTTACCTGGTGGCGTATGATGGTATCATCCGCTGGACTGAAGCCGTTTCGGGCATACTGATCTTCCTTGTCTATAGTTTTTACCTGATTAAAGGCGGGGAGAAAAAAACGGAAACTGAAACAACACAAATTCATACAACCTTCCCGGTGAAGTCGTTATTACTCCTGATTGGCAGTGCCGTGGGTATCTATTTCGGGGCAGATTATACCATATCCTCCCTCGAGAAAATAGCACTGGGTTTCAATGTGCCGGCTTCCATTGTGGCACTTACCCTTTTATCATTAGGCACCACCCTGCCCGAACTGGCCGTGAACATTTCGGCCATCCGCCAGGGAAAGGCTGAAATGGCGATTGGCAATATCCTCGGCAGTTGCATTTTCAACAGCCTGGTGATACCGGGTGCTGCTTCACTAATATCTGATGTAAAAGTACCTCACGAACTCACTGCTTTCTCCCTGCCGGTATTCGCCGCCTGCGGATTACTCTTTTACCTGCTCACACAGGATAAAAAGATTTCCATTTGGGAGGGCATGATGTTTATCTGTCTGTATGGATTATTTATTCTGAAGATTTCCGGAGGATAATAACTCCATAAAAAGGTACTTTCCTTTAAACCCTCAACTCTTTAACCCTATTCCCTCGTACTAAACTCGACCACAAACGGCTTGATTCTAACCTGATCTTCTCTCCGGAATGTATTATCAATCATAAACTGATAAGTTTTGCCGGGTTTCAGATCAGCTTCAAGAGTTATCGAACGTTTATCGTCAGACCATACACGGACAGGACTCAGTTTCGGAAAATAATCAGGACCCAGCGGACCAAAGTCAATTCCGGTATTAATTCCATTCAGCGGCTCGGAGAAATGTACGGTGATTCTGGTTAACCCCGGCGTTACGTCTTTTGTGCCATTAATGGAAGGCGACAGGGCGATTACCCTTGGACGGCTTTTATCATAATCAGTATAAAGTTCAGAAAGCTTTTTCGGTAAGAACCTTGTGGTATCTACCAGGCGTTCTACAGCCGCATCGTTGGTATAGTCCAGTTCAATGAGTTCGCGTATGGCCTTCCCTTTATCCGCGGACAACTCATAGTACCGCTCTGCAATGGTGTAGCCGATATAATATCCCAGGTCACGCACCTTGAATTCGTTACGGTTTTCGCCCCATATCCAGTTATAGTCATTGAACATCACAAACAGGTCTTTCACATACTGGCTGACCACTTTCTCCGTATTAAGTTTACCAAAAGCAATGGCCGGTGTGTTGGAGGCTTTACCGGTTGCCTTACAGGAAATAAACTCCGCAATACCCTCTGAGAGGCAATTGGAAAGAAGATTGTCCACCGGTTGATTTTGTTGCGTATGCACATACTCATGGGTACAAAGCAGGGCCAGGTTTTCGCGGGGCTTGAAATCCCGGTAATAAGCATGGAACCGTTGAGGTAAATCAGCCATATTCGTTTGGGGTCCTGCTAATGCATACTCACTCCCTATCAGCACTTTCCCATTTGCGCCCGTACCCGAAGTTCGGAAAGCACCGATCAGCAAATAAACCGTCGCGGGTTTTAAAGGAGGATACAGGGTTTTCAATTTTTGGAGATCTTTCTCAATCAGCGGGTAGAGTTTTTCCGTATGCTGGGTCTGACTACGTAAGGATTTCCAGAAGGCCGGACTCTCACGGATCATAGTCAGAAAATCATCATCCGTATAATTCCGGTACCGGATCAGTTCCTGCAGTCCGGCCGACCCCGGACGGATATAAATATCATTGATAAACTGTCGCTGCAATGCCGTATCCGTAGTGGCCCTGATCTTATCATACGCTTTCCAGAAATTACTGATATCAGCGTTGAAAAAAACCTGTTTAAACGATTGAGCAGTGACTACACAACTGAGCATAATAATGCCAGCCAAAAAAAATACTCTTTTCATTGGTTATACCGTTGGTTTGAAATAAAAAAGGGGAATAAACAGGAGATTGGATAACGACAACTATTAACGGTTGTCCTTATCCGTTTATTGTGAGCTGATGAAGACTATAGCTTCAGACTATCCACCGGTATTTTCTTATTGGAGTTCCAAAAAGCCGAGACATTGACGATCTTCCAGCCGTCGGCAGCCTTTTCCATGATCCTGGTTTCCTGGCTGAGTTTATAATATTTATTCTCCTTGTCCGCATTGTATTGTTTCCAGATAAGGTAGGCGGTGCGTTCATTGAAAAACTTTACCTGTGGTTTTTCCTTCTTTACCACCGGATGAATCACTTCTTTCCCGTTCTTGTAATACTTTTCAATCCAGTTCTTCCCCTGCTCATTAATTTTTTCCCAACCAATGGCTGCATCCATAGATCCGTCATCATTATTCCAGGCCTGCATGGCATAGGATTCATGGCTCCAGTTTTTAGCCCAGCATTCATAATTGCCGGCAAAAAAACAACTGGTCTCATTTTCGATTACTTGCAGGATGGCAGCTGTCTCAGCCGCTTCATCAAAACTGGCAACTGCCGGGGTGGTTGTTTTATTTTCTGCTGGTTCCTGGCAGGAAAAAAGGGCAAAACATAACAGGATGGTGCTGAGCATTTTCATGATAATCAGTTTATGGAGGTGAGTGGAAATCAGATACGTTTCAGTGGCCTCCGTATCCTTATCCTAATATACAAAACCTCAGACACTCCGACACTACAATTATTGGGAGTAAATCACCCGCCCCAATTTATTGAGGGCTACCAGATCACCGTTTTCGTTCTTTAAAAGGGCAATGCCGCTTTCAAAAAAGCGTAAGACCCCTGTATAAAGAAAGGGAATCACCTCGGTTCCTTTTTTATCAATTCCACCCCATTTTTCCCCTTTTTTTACAAAGGCGATCCCTTCAGAAAATTTTTCCACCTCTGAGTATTGTCCTGCCTTAATCATCACTCTACCGGCAGAATCAATATAACACCAGCCCTTCTTTTCACTATGTGCTTTTCTTAATCCTTCGGATGGCGGATATACATCATCATAGGTTAAACTAAAATCAGGGCCAGGTCTCTTTACTTTTTCTCCCTTCTTATTAATAAATTTCTCGAACGCACCTTCCTTTACCCGTGCTATTCCATTTTTAAATGGGTCCGCGCCCATATACAAAAATGGTATTACTTCCTCCCCTGCTCTGTTGATATAACCATATAACCCTTCATACTTTGCAATAGTTAATCCCTCTGAGAAAAAGGGTTCGATCCAGTCAAACTTTCCAAACGGAATCAGCATATGGCCGGTGCTGTCAATCAGCCCATAGCTGGTTTCGCTGGCATCTTGCACCCTGGCCAATCCTTGCTCAAAACAACTCAGATAAGGATATATGGCCGGGATCACCAGTTGTTGTTGCTGATTCACCGCCCCCCATTTCCCATTCACCTGAACCGCTTTAGGCCATCCGCTATTGGCACAATGGGAGATCATCTGGTAAATGACCGGCAATACCAGTTTCCCTGTTTTATCGATCAGACCATACTGATTATTTTTCTCTACCACAGCCAGTCCATCAAAAAATTGCTGTATATAATCATACTCAAATGGGATCACCAGTTCCCCATTGCTGTTGATAGCTCCGTATTTTTTTTCTTTATTCCATACTGGTGCAGGATTTTGTGACAAGCCGAACAGGTAACCAAAACAGGAGAACAGGAGGAAGAATGTTTTTCTGCTATTCATAAAACTTATGATAATGGTGATAATAAACAATTTTCACCTGCAATAATAACCGGTATACGGAAAAAAAGAATACCATGAAGAGGGTATTCGTGTGGGGTTTCTTAAAATTTTGTATGCTGACTGCCCTACATTTTCCTACTCCCCCAGCCACTTAAAAATATCATCTACCACTGTATTTGCCTTAAAACCCAGCCCGACCTCTTCGCCATACTTTCGTACTGTTTCATTATAAATATGATCGTAATTGGGATACACTTTATAGGTGAGGTTCTGCTTCCCCTTTCTTATAAATTCCAGCGCCGCATAGTCGGTATTGGCTATATAAGAGCCCTCCACATCACGACCACCGGCAATCAGGAGTATCGGGATGTTCAGTTTGAGCATATTCTCCAGCGGAGTCTCCTTCGAGTAACTGTACCATTTATTATAAGGGTCTCCCCAAAAAGTCTGCTTGGTATCAGCCGGCGAACGGTAAATGGCTTTCTGTACGTTTAAAAGACTATCCACGACCTGCTGCGCTTCTTCATAACTCATCTGGTTATTCAGGGACTGTTGCCGCGCCAATAAGATCCGGTCATAAATATGATCCAGCGCATTGGCCGACATGATCACCACTTTTTTCACTTTCCGGTTCAGCACCGCAACTTTAGGCGCCACCTGCCCACCCTGCGAATGGCCGACAACAATTACATTACTTGTATCGACCGGCAGTACCTTCAGCAGGTAATCAAGCGCCTTTGAGGCACTCCGGGCCCGCCAGTCAGCCGTGTTGTTCTCTTCTGCATAAGCAGTAACCTTATAGTTTTCCTGGTTGCTGTTCACAGAATCATACAGCGGTATGCCGGCCTTATTGATGAACACAATATGGTATTTGTCTTTATACTGACTGAACCGGTAAAAGCCCGTATAATAAACCTGCTGATCAGCCCGGTTATACTTGAACGTGGGTTCCAGGCCGGATCCTCCCAGGAAAAGCAACAAGGGCTTCTTCTTATCCATATCCTTCTTAAACACCGAAAACTGGATCTCCTTCAATTCAGGGTCATTGAGCTGGTAGATTTTCAGCTGATCCAGGAAACCGTTCTGGCTATTAACATTTAAAGCATGAAGTACGAACAGGCAAAACGAAATAATTCTTACCATATTGGGGATTAAAGGTTGATTCAGGTTTGGACGGCAAGTGGCCGGATAGCGAGATAACGTCACTCTTTCATATTAAATATAAAGAAACGCTTAAAATTTCGTGAAAGCCGATCCCGATCCGTTGGTTGCAGCCGCTTATTCTATTGCCGGAGCTTAATCACGGTTTTACTTCTTTTTTTTTTCGGTTTTCACTACACTCCTGGAAGCTACTTCAATATCCGCTTCAAGCTGCCGCAACTTGTTTTCACAAACCGCCAGCAGTTCATTGGCCTGTTTGACTTTGGCGGCCAGTTTGTCCAGCGGGATATTGCCGTCCTCCAGCTGTTCCACCAGGTCCTGCAGTTTGATGTACGCCTCGTTATAATTCAAATCACTTTTCATTTTTGGTCTTTTTGGTTACCGTACTGTGAATGATCTCATTCTTCAGAATCGTTTGTAGCTGCATCTGCTCAGTAATCTTTTTTGGGTCCACTATGATCTGATCATTGTGTGTAATAATGGCAAATCCGCGATTGAGTATATCCTGCGGACTGGAGAGCCGGATGATCCGTTTCGCCTGTTCGAGTCTGTCTTTTGCGCGATCCAGCTGACGGGTAATGGTATCCGAGATTCTTCTCCGAAGATCGATCAGTGTATTCTCAAAACTGAAATTATGTTCTACGATCATAGCCGCGACCTTGGTCGGTGTTTTTTGTTCTCGCGCCATCAGGTCCACAATACTCTGATTGCGGTCGTGCCCGATACCAGTAAAAACGGGCACCGGAAACTTAGCCACATAAGCTGATAGCGCATAATCATCAAAAGGTTTAAAATCCCCAAGGGAACCACCGCCCCGGACAATCGCCACCAGGTCAAACGGCTCTTTGCTTTGTTCAATCAGCTGCAATTGTTCCAGTATCAGCTGGTGCGCATTGTCGCCCTGAATGGTCGTTAAAAATTCTGTGATGGTAAACTGATACTGGTGTTTATTCTGTTTCAACTCCTGCAGAAAATCCCGTTGACCGTCTGAATTGGGTGCTGTTATCAATGCAATCTTACTGATGACCAGCGGAAGAGGCAGCCGGTTGTTATACGTGCGGTAGACGCCGTCATACAATTGAATGGATTCCGGATTTTCCCTGACCAGTCTTTCGAGGGTCTGCTGCCTTTCCAGTTCCAGCGTACCCAGTGCATGGGCCACATCAATCTGCAAAACATCCAGGTTAAGCCCGTACACCTTATGATACCTGACTTTTACCTTGCAGGTGATCTCTGCGCCGTCTTTGAAGGGCTGGCGGAGTACTTTTTCAAATTTTTCAATCTCGCTATACGTGTTGGCCCAGAAAACAGCACGGATCTCGGTGACCTTTGTACCATACTCATATTCTTCCAGTGTCAGGTAGCATCGCCTGCTGGATTCATACTTCTTTACATTCATAATCCTGGCCGACACCGTGAATATCTCGCCTTCAAACCGGGACTGAATGGTGTCCTGTATGAGTTGGGTAAGGGTGGAAAGTCTGATAGAGTCTGTCATGGTCTTCAAATAGATCGGTCCGTGTTTTTTACACTTAATATTTATCCAACACAATTTAACCGATTCCCTGCTAAATCAGCTACCACTTTCAGGTAGTCTTTCCTTTATCCAGGGATAAAAAAACCCCGCTTTTCAGCAGGGTCTTAAATAGCATATTTATTGATTTAATTAATCACCCCATTAATCTTCCCCCACAACTCATTATCAAATCCCGACACCGCAAAACTGGGATTCTGAGGATCAGAGGCATCGCCCATCCGGATCACCACCATTTTTTTGGAAGGAATCACATAAATACGCTGATCTTCCGCACCCATGGCCGCATACATATCGGCCGGGGCATTGGGTACCAGGTTGCCCGGGTAAAAAGTCTGGCCGCCAGGTATCATCGCCCCGGATTTGCCATTGAGCCACCAGAGATACCCATAAGAAGGATTGATGGACTGGGAAGTATTAATGGCTTCATTGAAAAAAGCCTGGTTGATGATCTGTTCATTGTTCCACTTACCATTGTTCAACGCCATCAGGCCAAAGCGGGCCATACTGCGGGTATTGCTGTGATACACCGTAAAGATCAATCCGTAATTCCAGAATCCATCCATGCCCAGTTTATTCTTCAGCTTGGCATTAAAATAATTCTCGTAGGTCTGACCGCTGGCCGCCCCCACCACATCCATCAGTTTCTGGAATACATTGTGATAAGACCAACGGGTACCCGCATCCGCCATATATTTCAGGTTGGCACGGATCACCAGTTCACTGGAATCATTGAGGCCGGATGTCATCGTGAGTAAATGACGCACCGTAATCAGGTTCTCTTTGGCCAGGGGGGCGACGGTCCAGCCGGCTCCCAGGTACTGTGAAGCCTTTGTATTGATATCAAGCAACCCTTCCTGCTGGGCAATACCGGTAGCAGTAGACACCAGGGTCTTTCCGGCACTGTTCCAGGGCCAGGTCGCTGTGGCAGTATGCCCGTTAAAATATTCCTCCATCACGATCCGGCCATTCACCAGAACCATAAAGGATTTGGTATTTTTCTGAATAAGGTAATCTTTAAGTGTTTGTACGGCAGCGGTATTCCAGCCAAGACTGCTGATAGATTTCCGCTCCCAACTGGTGTCCGTATTAGAAGGGAAAAACATGGTTTCGGCAGCGGGCGGATCGGTGGTATCCTTACCACAGGAAGCAAAAACGAGTAAGAGTACGAATAAAGGGAACCTGGATAGTCGCATAGGTTGGTTTTAAGGATAATAGACCCGGGAATTTCAAAAAAGTTAAAACGAAAAAAACTTTTTTTATTGGCCGGGACAGCGGCTGACCCCAGGTACTGCTCAAAACTCCGGTTATAAATGGTTTTGTATACGTCCAAGTATGGTTTCCAACGCATTTTTTAGTTTTTCCAGGGCTCCGGATACCGCCAGTTCTACCGTATCATTCTGGTGTGAAACAGCCATTGGCTGCCTTCCTTCCAGCCGGGCCTCCAGTAAACAAAGGATATCACCCACCCCCTCTTTCTTTCCATTTTCATCTGACAGATGTACTTCTATGCGTGTAATATGAGACTGGTAATTTTTAAGCTCTTCCGTTAGCAGTGAAATATAGTACTGCTGCTGTCTTTCATCACCATTGATGGTTTTATCGGTATTAAACTGAATTTTCATATTTGAATTTTTTTAATATGCTGCCGCTTACCCATTATCCTCATCCAGGTCATTCTTATTATCTCCTCCCAGGCTATAGTAATTATTTTCTTCATCCTCACTGCCCAGCATTTCCTGTTGATCATCCAGTTCTGATCCGGGGATATCCAGGTCATCGCCTGACATATCGGTTTTAAAGTTCTTCTCGTTAGCCCCTTCCTCTTGTTCATTGGGCGCTATTTGCTGAGAAATATCCTCCGGATTAATATCCTGCTCTTCTTTTGCCTGTCGGTAAATATCTTCTTCGGGTTTATACTCCAGCCTTTTCAATATCAGTGCGTTTTCATTTTCTGTTTTTGAGGCTCTTGGTGTCATTGAATACAATTTATCAGGTGGCAGAATCGGTACTCAATCACAAGGTGGGCCATTTCACCGCTTACTTTATATCAACCATTTGAAAATGAATTGTATAATTCATAGGTCAAAGCCACTCACTACTCACCGCTCACTACTCACCGCTCACCGAAATTCTATCCAAATGGAGTATACCCCGGCAGGACTGATTGAAGCATCTTGCTTTCCTAAAAAAGAAATCAATGAAATTCATTCCCATCCTCGTTTTACTCATCGCGATTGTTTCCTGCAAAAAATCCGGCTCGGATAACGGCGGACAAGGCAATAATGCAACGGTAACATTTACTAATAATAACGCATACCCATTACGGGTGGTCTTATCCGGTACAGGTGCCGATACGGCCAATCCGTTTATTAATTTTGTAATGGATATAGATGTCGCGGCAAGAAGCAGTGTCCAGAAAAACAATATTCCCCCCGGCACAAGAAAACTGGTCACTATATTTAATTGCATGGCTCAACAACCCTTTAGCCTCGCCTGTACCACTAGTGTGTTTAAGCGGATAACCTATTTAGCCGGCCAAACCTATACAGAAAATATAAACTAAAGCAGCATTCGTTCCTGATCAGGTATTGGCGTCCCGGATCTGCCGGAGCTCATCCGGCAGCATCCCGCTATGCTTCAATACATCAAGGATAAAGAAGGTCTTCTGCCGGGTATACTCCTCCCGGGTCATACCAGGGGTAGTGGCCAGCTGCATTTTTAAACCGGCATATTGCGCCATGAGTTGTGCATCCTTTAAGAGGGCATCCCGGACCAGCAAGTGATTTTTCAACGCCAGGCTATCGGCATAGCAGACATACAAATGATGCTCCATCCATGTCTGCCGATCCGGGGTTTCAGGAGTATATACTGATTGTTGGCGGAAGGCAAACCGGCCCGGGATACCCAGATCACCCCGGTTAATATATCCGACCTCCTCCAGTTTTGCAGCAATTCCGGCAAGCAGGGACGTATCCGTAATAATGATATCAATATCCAGGATGGGTTTGGCGGGTAACCCGGGTATGGCTGTACTACCAACATGTTGGATGTCGGTAGGAAAATGGGTAAGAAGAGCTTTCAACACCAGGCAAATCCGGTTGAACGCCTCTCTCCACAATGAATCATACGAATGAATAAAATTTTTCATTGTTCCTGTTATTCGGTCAATAAATACCCCGCATCTACCCACTTCTTTTTAATCCCTATAGGCTTATAATCCGTCCGGTTCTCTATACTAATATACTCCACCCCCAATTGCCTGCAATTCTCAAAAAAATCGACCATGCCTAAAGCTTTACGTCGCTCCAACATCCTCTCTTCACCAGCTATCGGATACAGGGTCAGCGGTATATCCTTTCTATCCTGCCCCGGTTTGATTCTCCGGAATGCCTGACTGCCGTAAAGCTGTACCTGCTCCGTATAGGCCAGGTACCGGTCAATCATCATCGCGGCTTTGCTCATATCCGCTTCCCCGGCTTTTGCCGCGGCGATCAGTAAGGGCAGTACCTTTTTCATGTTTTTAGCATCATCATGCTGAAAAACAAAAAACACCGCATCCCCGCCTGCCCGTCCTACTTTACTATAAGTGGGCCAGCCGGAATTTTTAATAATCTCTTTCACCCGGATAAGCTGTTGCTGGTGCAGGGCTATATCGGTAACCGGATTTCCGGGCAATTTATAATTACGCTTTAATGTACGGTAACGTTGATCCTCCACCCACATCCGCCAAAGTTCATACCCCAGGTCCGGCTTTGAAATTCCCGGATTACTGGCCACATACTGGCTTTTCAACAAGACCTCAATTTCAGCCCAACCATTCAGGTCCTTTTGTAAGCCTGTAAAGTCAGTGTCGGTGAGTACATCCTCTCCCCTGGCCCCTTTCACTATCGCTTCTTTTAAAAATCTGAACGCAGCTGCATGTTCATTCCGTACTGCATATTCGCCCGCTTGCTGATAATAAAAGGCAGCGGCCGTATCCTGTCCCGGAGTAATAACCTGGGCGGAGGCCGGAAAAATAATCAGGTATAAAAAGAAAAAGCACAGGTTTTTCATGGTTGCATTTTATTCAGATAGGAAGAAAGCAGACGAATGGGAGTGGAAACGGCTGAAATGATCAGGTAGTCATATTCCTCATCTTTTTTGATTTTTGAATAAAAAGCATTCTTTTTACCCGGCTCTCTGACATAAATGGCTCCGATGGCATTGATTGAATAGGACTCTTTTAATGAACTGCAATTCACGATCAGAAATGGGGTATTAGTAAAATCAATGGAAGCGGCCAGGGTCTGCCGGGTGGGTTTCAACAGAAATGGTTGTATTTTCCGCTCCGTCTTATTTTCATAATCGACCGCCAGGAATGTCCCTTCCTTAAAATCCTGGCCAATAGCAGCATAGGCATTCCCATATAATTTTGAAAGATGATACCCAGCGGCTGTCCGTTCATTTAAAGCAGGTCCCTGTTTACTGATATGACTGTTCTTTCCCCAAAGAATCATACGCAGACTATCTCCGTGTTGTTTTTGTATCAGTTGTACAAAGCGGGCCATATTTTCATCCCGGGTATCCGTGTTTCCTTTTTCAGCAAGGGATAGTTTATGGAGATAGCATAATAAATAATAGTGCATCTCCAGGTCAATGCTGTCCGGGACATCGCTGAGTTGGTCATCCAGTTTTCGGAGTGCTTTTATTTTTTCCCTGGGATTTCCGGAGCCATCAATAATGCTGAACAATTTTGTTCCTGTTTCAAAATCATGGAGGAGTACCGAATCTTTCTTTGCAAACAGGCCCGTATACTGACTATCCATGCCATAAAATCGGACTGGTCCTGTTTGATGTTGCTGGTTATACTCTTTAAGCCAAATAAGCAGGTTCAGGAAATCCTCCTGAATCCAGGGCCAGAGCCGTTGATCAATCAGCAGTTTTTCAATATCCCCCTTGCCTCCTGCAATAAAACTGTTTATTTTTTCACAGGGTACAAAATCCGCTTCTAACACAATGGCGCGATAATTATATTGCGTAACCAGCGTTTTCACCACTTCTGTGCGGATGCTGGTGAACTCCCTGGTGCCATGTGTGGATTCCCCCAATCCAATGATCCGTTTCTCCGTCCCAAGGATTTTACAAAGCGCCGGCAGGTCAATGGTAGAAAAAGGTGCTGCACCTGGTTGCGCCTGTGTTTGCACACAAAAGAAGACAGCGGCCAGCTGAATCAAATAACGACATTTCATTGCCTGCAATTTTAAAACAAAAAATCCGGAAAGGAGTAGCGCGGAAAATAAAGTCCCTCCGTGAACAACCTGCCGGAAGCTGAATAACGGATTCGTTGCTTACTTATTTTGTTTAGCCAGTTGGATTGCAAAAGCTTTTACGGCATCCCTTTTAATTAAGAAATCATCTATCCCCTGTGTAACAGTATAATCCGGCAGAATTCCGGTTTCATCCGGCAGGTCAACCGCCAACGACTCATGGGTATTATTTGCCACATAGTAGACCAGTTTTGTATTGGCCAGTCTCCTGGTCGTCATGCCGGCAGAGCAAAACTGATTGGAACCAAGCTCTTCCCCCACAATTGTTCCAAGCTTCAGATACCGGGCAATTGACATAAAGTGACCTGTCGTTGAGTTGCCAACTCCATCAATTATAAAGTAGGTTTTTCCTTCAAACCGGGTTGTAAACGGATATACAATATCCTCCCCTTCAATTTTATCCAGTTTGCCCTCAAACTGCACAGTTGAATAATAGGTGAAGGGTTGATTCACCAGGTACTGCAATAAATGAATACTGGAGGATTGGGAACCGCCCCTGTTTTGCCGCAGGTCAATAATAAGATTTTTAACCGCTTTCTTACGGATTTCACTAAAACTGCTGTCAATAAAAGCCTTAAACACTTCAAAGTCAGCCCACCTGTAATAATTAAATGAAGCCACCTTAAGAAAAGCGATCGTATTTCCCTCCATAAAACTGAGTGAAAGATTGTTACCTGAAAGATCCAGGGTTCTGTCAAAATAGGGTTCCTCTATGTTTGCTGATGTATTCAGGATAATGGGCGCATTTACTCCTTTTATAACAATCTCATACCTGTCCGGAAATCCCAGGGCAAAAGGAATCATAGCCGTACTCCAGGTATTAAAAAAATGACTCTTGGTGGTTTCGATATAACCCTGTGCAGGAATATGCCTGTAGCACTCTTTAATAATTTCAGTAACTGCTTTACCGTTTATACTTACTACCTCATCCTTAATTTTTACTGTTTGGTTATTACTCAACGGATCAATTACAAACAGCTGGTTGCTGATCCAACGCGTTTGCAGTGGAAAGCGGGCGGATTCGGGCAGCATAGCCGCTTCATAGTCAAAACTCCCCATATTGGTATGCGAACAATGTACATTGGCGATGATCTCACTGCAATACCAGGCAAATGCTCCATAAGTGGTACGATCAGTGATTAGCCGCTTCTTATCTTCAATTGATTTCCAGAAAGCCTCCCGGGTAATAAATTTGAGCGCATTCGGATGTACTTTTAGCAAGGTAGTTCCCAACTGATCCAGATCATCTCTGTAAGCAGTGGCCGGATAAACTTTCTTAAACAATTCTGCGGGTTGAAGCGGCACCCTGTCGGGAAAACGGATATTTGCCACCTGATCTTCTGCGTTAAAATTTTCCGGATCCATGGCCAGTGAACGCTCATAATTCAACAGGGCCAGTTCCTTGTTCCCGTTTTTCAGATATCCTTCCCCTAAGTTATCATACGCATTTGAGGAATTGGGGAATTCAGTCGCTATCAGTTTAAACACCTCAATGGCTTCCGTCGTTTTATTGGCCCACAAAATGGAATAGCCATACATGGTCAGTTCGGTTTCATCCTCGAAATTGTAAAGTTGAGGGGCTTCCTTTTTTAGCTGGTGGTACAGTTTTATGCGCTCTTCAACAGGTAAGTGATCATTTTGCCTGAGCTTTTGAACAATGGATATTTTTTTGGGGGGCGTTTTTTCTGTTGGAGCCTCCTGCACCGGAACGCGAGGCGGCTTATTCATCCCGCAGCTAATAAACAAAAGGCAACTAATAACAACCAGACCATCTTTAAGTGTGTAATTCATATTTAGCACAGCATTTTTTTAAAGATAACCTGTTGCGTATAGTTTGCTGTACAGACCGTGTAAAACAATGTAAAACATGGTAAATTTAATGTAAATCACTATGAGTTAACCGTTTATGAACTGGTTTTAGGCTCTGATAAAAAGGGGGGGTTCATTCCGGATAAGACTAACCGGAACCTTGCTCCATTCCTATCCCGATATTTTCCGCATCAGCATTTCCAACGGACCATTCCTGAATTTTTTTCTCCATAAAAGGCTGAACAAAATACTGAATAGATAAAAAAGAACGGAGTAACCAAGGATATAATAGGGAGAAGTAGGGGGTTCATCTTCCAGGAAGCCGGTGTAGTGTTTGCCCGTCAGCGCGGCCATCAGGATCATTCCCAGGGTAAGGTGCATAACATAGTGCGTTAATGTCATTTGCCCGGTTTGCTGCAGCGCCAGCACCACCGGACTTTTCGCATACTTTTCACCGATATACATGCAAACCGGAATCACCATGCACGCAAATGCCATGGTCAGTAATACAAAAGGTAAATAGGGCGGGAAATATTCCGCCAGGATATAATCCGTCCAGTATTGACTGAACAACTGCTCTTTGGCCAGCAGGCGGAGTCCCTGTAACAATATAAAAACAACCAAGCCCGTGAAAAACACTTTCCGTCGTACAACACTATCCTGCCAGTTGAGCCTTCCCAGCCACATGCCCAGAAAGAAATAAGCGATCCAGGGAAACAGGGAGTTCCAGCCATTGTAAAATGTATTGCGCAGGAAACCGGGCACTGTCCAGAAATCCCGGTAACTGAAATTGGAAAAATCCCAACTGGTTTCTATTGGTACCAGCAACAAAAGCAGGTGAAATACCACAATAGCGGCCAATGCACCCCACAAATAAAAACGCTTCGGAACAAACAACAGGAAAGCAGCCACATGCATATACCCGCCGTAAAAATGCAGGATATCTCCTGACCACCAGTTGAATAATAATAAGCCCAGTATAAATAAAAACCAGGATCGTTTGAGGATTATCGATTTCAGTTGTCCCTTTTCTTCATTGGTATATACTGGCTTATTCGTCATCAGAGCCACTCCCATGCCTGCACAAATAATAAAGATGGCGGTGGAGTTGCCGGTAAAGAAGTTCAGAAAACGGCCAGCCGGACCGGAAGGCGCCATCACCGACCCAAAACTGAAGTTGAAGTTTACGATGTACATGCCAAAAATGGCATAGGCCCGGGCGAGGTCAAATCCGATGATCCGTTGGTTCATTTGTTCGAAATTACAATCAGGTTATAGTCCCCGGGTTAATTTTTGTTCTTTAGACGATACTCCACTAAGAGAATTGTCAACACCCCCAGCGTATATGCCAGCATATCCCACCATTCGAACCCATAGCCGATCACGGTTTTGGCTACCGGGTTGCCCGACAAGCCTAACCGGTCCACGATCCGGAAATATTGGAGCACTTCAATCATATACGCAAATAACAGAACGGCAATGGCAACTTTAACCGGATTGGCTTTGATAAAAGTACGAACCGCGCAATAGATCAGCATCACGACCAGGTAGTCGCCCACATAAGGACGTACAAAATCATCCTTCACATATAAGGCAATTAATACTTCTGTAACGAAGAAAACGATGGTGAGCAGGAAGAAGCGGAGATTAAAGGTCAGCATAACTTAAAAATTAAGAACCAGAACAATCTTTTTTCATTTTGCTTTGAGCTTGTACTTCTCCGGCTTTGTTCCCGTCCGTTCAATCTGCTTTCTCGCTTCCAGGTCCAGCTTAACCGTCTCTCCATACCATTGTACGCCACCTTCAAAATTATCCTTCACGCGCTGATAGAGGGCTTCCATCAGATCGGTATGGGTCAATTCCGTTTTCTTCAGCACCGCGAGCAAATGCTTTTTGATATAGTTGTACTTCACCAGCGATATCCGCTTATTGGTCTTTGTTTTATCCGGGTGCAGGGTCTGGATCATTTCCGGTTGCTCTTTAGGAGCGACTGTTTTCTTAACCGATTTCTTAATGGGTTTAGATGAACGGGAGGAGGAGGAAGGCATAATAGAATGTTAGTTAGTCAATTAATTTAAAAGATCCATTTAATGATGGAAACCGCACCTACTAATACAGATAATACGATAAAAACAAAAAGTAAAAAACAACCCCCTGAAATCATTTTGTCACTCAGCGAACTCTTCTGTTCCACAACAGGCGCACCTGTCTTCTTATGAACCGGGTCAATATACTGAAGCAATACATCACTATCCTCATCAATCCAGTTTTCCTGATAACTGATCGGGATGATATTCTTTTTGGGGTCTTCAAAGACCTCCTCCGCCTTTTGTGCGGCAATCAGCAACTCCAGGGCATATAGACGCAGTCCATCCTTGTTGGCCTTAATATAACACTCATCTGTACCGCCTCCATACTGAAAGATACCAAATGTGGCATCATCCTCACGGATGTACAACCTCAGTTGTTCAATGAGTCTGTCGTGTTCTTCTGAATACATGATGTAGTTGTTTAACTGAATAACAGAAAGTGTATTCAATTTTTTTAACCATTTACTTTTTCTATATCACCGCCACCCACCAGAATATAAAACTCAGGTAAGTCCACAAGAAAACAAAAAAAACATGAACGATCGTCTCAAAGGTCTTTCCCTTCCAGAGTTTGGGGGAGTAGCCGAAAAACTGGATCACCAGCCGGATCGTCCAGAAGATCGCCAGTCCGGTGGCAATAACTTTGCCCAACCGCGTATTTATCAGATCATCCGTTGCCACCAGGCAGAGTACTCCCATTAATAAAACCGTGAGGGCGATAAAAAACGTGTGGATGGTCATCAGCTGGCGGTTGACCAGGCTTAACATAGGGAGTTCTTTCTTCCAGTTGAAGTAAGAAGGAAATATGAGGTGCACCAGGGCCAGTGCAATTAATAAAACCCCGCTTATGATTAATTGGGTGTACATCAGGTTAAGGTTTGCAATTAAAAACAGACATGAAGGGGGTGAACTTTGTTACTTCTATCCCGGAAAAGCCGGCCGCTGTATAAGCCCTCTTCCAGGTATTCCTGGAAAAGAAATGGGTAAACCCCACGGTGAAGGCGAGGAAATTCGGGAAATCACGCAGGTGCTCGACCATGATGACTTGTCCGCCGGGTTTGCACAAGCGGTGACATTCCTGCAAAAACTGAATCTTCTCCTCCTGATTCCTGATCTCATGCGCTGCCGACAAAAGGAATATCACATCGACTGACTGGTCCGGGAGCGGAATCGTATCCGTTTTGATTTCCTGAGTACCGGGATAAACCATGCTGACTTTCCTGGCCCGGATGATCGCCGGCTCAGTATGCTGTTGCGGGTTATAAAAATCAAAAACCCGCAGGTTGGCTTTAGGAAAGTGATGATGCAGGATAAAACTGGTCTCATCAAATCCTGCATTGATATTCAGGAAAAGCTTATCCTCCCCATCCTGCAATGGGTATTGCTTCAGCCAATCGAACCGGTAATACCCGGAAAAATCATACACATAGGCCGATACGATCAGGGGCATGATCAGTCCATATATAAAAGCGGCGATGACCATCCAGAACAGGTAGGCCGGCCAGCTGAAAAACCAATAGCTGGCAATGAGCAGGACCATGGCAATTCCGCCAAACACATAAAAGTGCCGGTTAAAACTCAGGATATTCAATACCCCTTGAAATTTTCTACGTTTCAACTCCATTTCTCGATTTTACCTTTCTTCCAGTAATAGGGAATGTTCTTTATAACAAAGGCATTGGCCAGAACAGGTGAATCCGTTTTCAATGTATGTAAAAAATCAATCTGGTAATCCAGTACCCGCACGGGTGCCGGCGTCCAGTTTTCCCGTACCCCTTCGATGATCAGGACTTCCTTCTTCTCCTGGTTATAAGTAAAAGTGAATGGGAGCGGACCAGCAAAGCGTCGGGCTTCCTTCCAGTCGGCAAAAGGTGAATGTTCCGGCAACAGAATTTCCTCAGTTGCTTTATCAATAGTGATCCGCAATTTTGATTTGATGGAAGAAATGGTTTTTGTATCTGCCGTTTCCTCCTGCCCAATATCTGTGGTGGTATAATTATACTGGGTAAAGATATTCCCCATGATCTCCATTTTCTTTTTATCCGTTTCTGACTTTAGAATGTATAAACCGCGTAAGCTTTTTCCGGCGCTGTTGGTATAGCGAACAAAAACCCGGTACCCGGTGAGGAAGAAGTCGTTGCCCATGAACCGCGGGAAGCCTTTCGGACGCAGGTCTTTCGTCTGCACTATCGCAATGGCAATAAAGGCCCAGCGATCCTGGAAAGTGTCCAGTTGCAGGCATTCGGGAATATATTGCTCCAGCTGTTCTTTAGGTACCGCAAAAGTCAGCACCAGTGAGCTTTCGAAAAAAGCCTCCACGGCAAAAGGATGATCTTTCAAAAAGGAAAACATCAGGAATGCGGACTGGTTTTAGGTTTCAGGTGAAATTCATTGTAATATATTACAAGTATCAGCAGCAAAGCAAAAAGCGCATTGAATCTTCCCCACAACAGAAGTCCGGGCACCAGGATGTACTCTAGTGTATTCATCACCGCGATCACGGCGATCTGGAGAAGGGCATTCAGTCTTGATTTTATCCCGGATAAAATCCACAGGGCCATTAGCACCTCACTTATTCCAATCGCAATGGTCAGCAATCGGGAATGATCCTGCCCAAGAATAGTGGCTACAATTTCCTGGTGTCTTGGGACCATGTTCAATACTTTGCAAAATAAACCATTGGCCAGCCA
>DAORKK010000001.1:0-75450 GCA_035439525.1 Chitinophagaceae bacterium | reverse complement strand
CAACGGAAGTTCATTGAGTCATCTACGAAGGAAGTACGTTCTTATTTTGATCAGGAGTCAAGAATACGGGAGAAAAGCCAGAATTACAATGCAAAAATCGGATTGGATTATTTTGCCACAAAGAAAACCACTTTTGGTATTGTACTGAATGGATTTGATAATCCCGGAACCTTTGGTAACAGCAGTGATGTATTGATTTCCGATCCGAATCGTACTTTATTGAGTCGTACCTATGCCAGTACTTCCAACGAAAAGAAATGGACCAACTACAGTGCCAACCTGAATTTCAGACATGTATTTGATTCCACCGGCCGCGAATTAACGGCAGATGCGGATTTCCTGACCTACAACAGTTCCAATCTGCAGGACCTGGTGAATGCGTACTATGATGCAAGTGGTGCACCCCTGATGAAAGCAGATACTTTACTGGGCAGTCTGCCCCAGGATATCCACATCTATTCTGGTAAAATGGATTATGTTCATCCGCTGGCCAAAGGCGCCCGGTTTGAAGCAGGAGTGAAAACGAGTTTTGTGAACACGGATAATAATGCCATTTACGACAGCCTGAATTATGGCATCCGGGTCAGGGATATCGGACGTAGCAATCATTTTATCTATGAGGAGAATATCAATGCGGCCTATGTGAATTACAGCCGTCCGCTGTCAAAAAAACTGACAGCCCAATTGGGACTGCGACTTGAAAACACCAATGCAAAAGGTAACCAGGTAACGACTGGCGTAAAATTCAAAAGAAACTATACCCAGTTATTCCCAACCGCTTTTCTGCAGTATACGATAGATGAAAAAAATACATTCGGTCTGAATTATGGCCGCCGGGTAGAGCGTCCTGATTATGAAGACCTGAATCCGTTTATTATGTTCCTTGACAAATACACATTTGAGCAGGGTAATCCCAACCTGCAACCCCAGTTTTCTCAGAATATAGAACTGAGCCATACTTATAAAGGGTTCCTGAACACCACCCTGAACTATACCCGTACCACTGATATTATGAATGAAGTGCTGGAACAGGATCCCGATAAAAATGAAACAGTGATCCGTAAGCAGAATATCGCCAAACAAAGACAGTACGGAATCGCAGTTAGTGCCGGAGGCCAGTTGAATAAATGGTGGACCGGGAATATTTATGCCAACCTGTTTAATAACCGGTTTGAAGGAATCATCAATGGCGATCAGGTGGCCATCAGTGCCACCACTGGTCAGTTCAATGCCAATAACCAGTTTAAAATCGGCAAAACACTCAGTGCGGAACTCGGCGGTTTCTATATGACAGGAGGCGTGGATGGCGTGTTCCGGATCAAGGGTTTTGGTATGATGAATATGGGCTTCAGCAAACAGGTATTCAAAGGCAAAGGAACCTTACGGCTGAATATGCGTGATGTGCTGTACTCTCAGAAAATAAAAGGAACCATTAAATACAGTAACATCGATGCGGCTTTCCAGCAACGCCGGGACTCCCGCCAGGTAGCACTTGGATTCACATACCGTTTCAGTAAAGGTAAAATGAATAATAACGGACAAAAGCGGAAAACAGGAGGTGCATCTGAAGAGCAGAACCGTGTTAAAACAGGAGGGGAGAATTAGTCAGTAGTTAGTAGACAGTAGTTAGTAGTCAATAATCAATAATCAATAGCCGGTAGTCGTTAGTCCGTTTCACGGGTTTACGCTACCGGCTTTATACTGATGTTTTTTTATATGTTAAAACGCAATTAACATCGATGTGCAATTTTCCTGCTTTTTTACCGCTTGTGTATACACATACCTATTTGACCCTTTAACACGGGAAGTACGAAGCTTGTCATATTTGCTTTTTAAGGTTAAACAGATTGTTCCATTTTTACAGGGATTCATTTACCAACAATAGCCATGAATATGAGAAAGAACCTCAGCCTTCTGCTGCTACTCTTTGTATGCAGTCTTACTTCTGTTGCGCAAAACAAAACCGGACGACTAACTGGCCTGTTACAGGACAATGCACAAAAGCCCATTGCCGGAGCCACAATTACCTTATTGCGATATGCAGATTCCGCCCTTTTTAAAACAGCTGTTTCCGGAAAGGATGGTCGTTTTGAATTTGACAACCTGGTTGCTGATAAGTACCTGTTGATGATCTCTGCAGTAGGGTATGAGATAAAGAATACCGCTTTCATGGAAGTGCTCTCCGGTCCTGATACGGAAGCCGGCAGTATAATCCTGAAGTCAGCGGCAAAGACTATGGAAGGGGTCACAATCACCGCAAAGAAGCCATTCATTGAAACAAAGATTGACCGGACCGTGGTGAATGTTGATGCTTCTCCCACCAATGCCGGGGCAACTGCACTGGAAGTCCTGGAAAAGTCGCCTGGTATTATGGTTAATAATGACGGGGCAATCAGTCTCCGTGGAAAAGCGGGAGTAATCGTGATGCTCGATGGAAAACCCAGTTTTCTTTCACCGGGTGACCTGGCCAACCTGCTGAAAAATATGCCGGCTTCTTCAATTGATCAGATCGAAATCATGACCAATCCGTCTTCCAAATACGATGCTTCCGGGAATGCCGGGGTAATTAATATTAAAACCAAAAAGGGAAAGACAGCCGGTTTTAACGGGTCGGTCATGGCGGGAATCACCACCAGTTTTTTTGAGCAGGGCGGTATACTTTATGTAATCCCCAAATCACAAAACAGTATCAGTTTTAACTACCGGAAAAATAAAATCAATTTTTTTGGTAATTATAATCCGAATGTATTCAGGGGCAGGAATAACCTGGAGATTTCACGTACCAAACTGGATGCCGATAAAAATATTCTCGGGTACAATGAGGTTAATACCAATTTTAAATTCGGAAATAACAACCATACCCTGAAACTAGGTCTTGATTTATTTGCCGATAAGAAAAATACGTTTGGAGTCGTTGTCAGCGGATTTACCTTCTCCGGGCATCCGACTCCGGTAACGGTAACAAATACACTGGATGCCAACCGGCAATTGCTGGGACAGATGATTTCCAGGACAGACAACCAGCTCCGCTTCCGGAATTTTACCGGCAATATGAATTATCGCCACCAGTTTGATTCCACCGGCCGAGAACTGACGGTCGACGCCGATTTCATCGCCTATGATAATACATCGGATATGACACTCAGTACGGATTTTTATAGCGGGACCGGACAGCCTTTCGGGGATCAGCTGGTACTGAGAGGACACTTGCCTTCCACTATAAGTATTTATTCCCTTAAGTCCGATTATATCCATCCGTTGAAAAATGGCGGGCGCGTGGAAGCCGGGATAAAAAGCAGCTATGTAACCAATGATAACCTGGTGAATTATGAGCGGTGGGACCAGAGCAAATGGGTGGCCGACAGCCGTTCCAATCATTTTATCTATGAGGAGAATATTAATGCGGTATACCTGAATGCGAATACGCAGGTTGAGAAATGGTCTTTCCAGGGAGGATTGCGCCTGGAGAACACCATTGCGAAAGGATACCAGGTGACCAATGACTCCAGTTTCAGGCGGAATTTCACCAACCTTTTCCCCAGTGCCTTTATCAGTTATGCCGCGGATAAAAATCACCAGCTGACCCTTTCGTACAGCCGGCGGATCACCCGGCCCAATTACCGTGACCTGAATCCGTTTATTTATTTCCTCGATTCCTTGTCTTACCGGAAAGGAAATCCTTTCCTGCTGCCGCAGTTTACCCATAACATTGAAATCAGTCATGCTTTTAAAAGCAAATTGATTACCACTTTCAATTATAACAGCACTAACAATGTAATCTCACAGATTCTGAAAGCCGATGGCGACCTCGTCTTCCTGACCTCTGAAAATGTTTCCCGGTTCCGGAATATGGGCGTGGCGATTACTGCACCTGTTCCGGTAACCAAGTGGTGGATGTCCAATATCTTCTTCAACTTATTCAATAATCATTATGAAGGAACGTATGAAGACAAACCGCTGGATATTTCCTATACGTCATTCATGGTGAACATGACGCAGACCTTTACCGTGAAGCCCGGATTCTCGCTGGAACTCACCGGTTTTTACCGGGCCAGGGGGGTAGACCAGCTCAGTATTGATGAACCCATGTATGTGTTGAGTGTGGGTGGCCAGAAAACCGTACTCAAGGGTAAGGGAACCCTGCGGTTGAATCTCAGGGATCCGTTCTGGATGCAGCGTTACAGGGGCAGTACCAATTATGATATTATTTCAACAACGGTCCGCAACCGTTGGGATAATCGCCAGATCACCGCCAGTTTTACCTACCGATTTGGTAAATCAAATGGCCAGTCAACCCCTCCACGGAAAAGAAACAGTGCTTCACAGGATGAGCAGAACAGGGTGGGGCAGGGTAGTTAAGCAGGTTGCACCGGAAATCCCCGGGAGGGTCCGGGAAAGGTCCTTCTTTAACAGGAAGGACTTATTTATATTTGCGGACACTCAAAACGAACAACTATGCCATCTTTTGATATTGTCAGTAAAGTAGAAGCCCAGGCACTCGACAACGCCGTCAATGTAACCACCAAGGAAATCACGAACCGGTTTGATTTTAAAGGATCCCATGTAGTTATTAACCTGGATAAAAAGGAGTTTCTGCTCAAGCTGGAAACGGACGACGATATGAAAATGGGACAACTGATTGATGTATTGATCAGCCGGGCCCATAAACAGGGGATTGCACCCGAGGCTTTTGATGCATCCAAAGCAGGAGCCCAAAGCGGGAAAGTCTGGAAAAAAGAAGTGAAAGTCAGAAACGGCCTGGCACAGGAAGATGCCAAGAAGATCGTAAAACTTATAAAGGATGCGGGGTTAAAGGTGCAGGCCTCGATTAATGACGACCTGGTACGGGTAACCGGTAAGAAAATTGATGACCTCCAGTCAGTAATTCAGCTTTGTAAAACAGCTAATCTCGGATTTCCGCTCCAATATGTGAATATGCGCGACTGATGCGGGTATAACCAGTCATTTCCGGTGCATAACCTGGTGCAGAAGAGGTGCATATCTGAAGGGCTGAAAATTTGGAAACAGGGTTTTAAAAAGATTACATTTGGTATACAACTGCACGATGTCTTAGCAATAAGACAGAAATGCAAGAGGAGTTCCGGAAGCCTGTAAAAGGGTGGAAGTGCTCCGGAAATAGCCCTTCAATAAGGCCGTTTTCAGAAAGCGTCGGGTAAGTAAGCGGAAGGCGTAAGCCGGAAACTGAGCTCACTTGGCGCTTTCATCTTTTTACCCCTTTATTTGGCCAAAAGCCGCTTCTGGCCTATATTTGCAGCCCAAATTTATCTATTCATCTATACGGCAAAATCCGTATAGCCTTAAAAATCATATTATTATGAAAAAAGGACTCCATCCCGACAGCTACCGGTTAGTAGTTTTCAAAGACATGAGTAACGGACATTCTTTCCTGAGCCGTTCTACCGCCGCTTCCAAAGAAACCGTTCAATGGGAAGATGGTAAAGATTATCCCCTGATCAAGCTGGAGATTTCCAACATGTCGCACCCCTTCTTTACCGGTAAAAACATGCTGGTGGATACGGCAGGACGTATCGACAAATTCAACAAGAAGTACGCGAAAAAATAAGAAAAACATTAACTTGTGCAGAGCTCTTTGCGAAAGCGAGGAGTTTTGTTTTTCATGGCTATACTTTAAACCTCCCGGTTCTCCGGGAGGTTGTTTATTTTTACACCTAATTCCATTCCATGAACAAGATCATTTTTACGGAGGAATTCTGTCAGCCGGAAAAACTCCACCCATTTACGCTGACCCGCCAGCTCCAGGATATCCGGGTAGGCATCCTGACCATTCGTGAGAAATGGGAGAAAATGCTCGGGCTCACTTCCTACGATAAAAAAGAAGATGATTATAAAGACTTGTCACGCGCCGTGGATGTGGAAAAAGTGATTGGCAAAGCCGATTGCTTCATGATCCATGGAAATATATTGCCGACCCCCGCATTGGTAAAGGCAATCCGGCAGCTGAAAAACGGGGAATGTATCGCCACCCGGGAAGGTTATAATATCGCCTACCGCTTCAGCCGCAAGGAAATGACGGACAAACACCGTATCCGTGTTTCCAAACTGGTTCCCTTTACAGAAGAAATAAAAACCATTCAATACCCCTGGGATATTTTTCAGCTGAATGACTGGGCACTTCGCCAGGATTTTAAACTGTTGACTACCCGCCGGAAATCCCAGGTTATCCCCCGGTCCAATAAAGTAATCGGACCCGCCGGACAGGTTTTTATTGAAAAAGGAGCCAGAGTAGACCATTGTATCATCAACGCGTCCTCAGGGCCGGTTTACATCGGCAAGGAGGCCGAAATACTCGAAGGGTGTATGATCAGGGGACCTTTTGCCATGGGCGAAAAATCCTGTCTTAAAATGGGCACCCGGGTATACGGGGCCACGACCCTTGGACCATACTGCGTGGGCGGGGGTGAAATCAAGAACTCGGTGCTTTTTGGTTACAGCAATAAAGCCCATGATGGATATCTGGGTGATGCAGTGATCGGTGAATGGTGCAACCTGGGAGCCGGTACCAGCAATTCTAATCTGAAAAATAATGCCAGCCTGGTGAAAGTATGGACACCGGAGGGAGAAATCGTAGCGGGCTCCAAATGCGGGGTGATAATGGGTGACTATTCCCGTACCGCCATCAACACTTCAATCAATACCGGCACGGTGATCGGTGTTTGCTGTAATGTTTTTGGAAACGGCCTGACGCCAAAATATATTCCCTCTTTCTCCTGGGGCAGTGAAGGTGTCAGCCGTTACCGGTTGGAAAAAGCCCTGGCAGATATACAAGGATGGAAAAATCTGAAAGGGTCCGTAATTTCGGCCGATGAAAAAATGATCCTTCAGTATATCTTTGAAAAATTTTAAACCTGCTTAAAACTGAATAATGAGAAAACAAATCGCCGCTGCAAACTGGAAAATGAACCTGACCTATCAGGACGGAGAAAAACTGCTGGATGATATCCTGGATGCAGGGATCAGCCTGGCCCCGCATCAGCATACCATTTTTGCAGTGCCCTTTCCATACCTGATCATGACTCGAAGCGAAGTAGCCGATGAATTTAATTATCATGCCGCTGCCCAGAACTGTCATCATAAAACCGCCGGAGCCTATACCGGTGAAGTATCCGTGGAAATGTTACAGTCTATCGGTGTAAATTATTGCGTGATCGGTCATAGCGAGCGCCGGGAATATAATGGGGAAACCAATGCCATGCTCGCCGATAAAGTAAACCTTTGCCTCGAGACAGGGATCACCCCGATCTTTTGTTGCGGGGAACCTTTGGGTATCCGGGAAGCCGGAACACAGAATGAATTTGTGGCCGCCCAGTTAAAAGAATCACTCTTTCATTTACCGGCTGATCGTATGAAAGGAATTATCATTGCGTATGAACCAATCTGGGCCATCGGTACCGGTATAACGGCCTCCACGGAGCAGGCCCAGGAAATTCATCAGTTTCTGCGTTCAGTTATCGCGGATAAATATGGTGCGGCCCTGGCCAACGAAATTCCGATCCTGTATGGCGGAAGCGTGAAAGCCGGTAATGCCGCTGAATTGTTTGCCTGCCCGGATGTGGATGGCGGATTGGTTGGAGGGGCTTCCCTGGTGGCGAAGGATTTTATCGCGATTATCAACGCCCTCAAATAGGTTTCAAGGGGCAGTGATAATGATTCCGTTTTCTGATCATTTAAAACAGTAAACTATTACTGCCCCTTATCATATTGTCTTGCAAAGAAAGAACCAGGTGCTGCTCAGTTTCCTGAGAATAAAAGCTGTCGTGAATGGCCGGGAGATTTATCCGCTGACGGATACAAAGCCGGTGGTGATTCCCGTAGGAGCGAATAACCCCAGGATTGTAATCACCGACGGTTACCATATCACCACTCCATTAAAACTGGTTTACAACGAACTGCCGGTCTATTGCTTTAAAGTAGCCTGTGCCATCAGTGACCGTCAACTGCTCATCGGATTCCTGCTGCTGGCCGGTTTATACCTCTCCGGTTTTTATACCGGACTCCTGGTTTTAAAAGTCTTCAGTTTTATTCCGCTGATTTATTTACTTACATTTTATTACCTCAACCGTAAAGCATTTATCCGGCTCATACCGGTAACCAACTAAAGGGTATTGGATGCAGCAGGAATGGTCGCCGGGGAATAACTGTTCAGCAGTGAAATATCCAGAAACGTACTTTGGCGGTCAGTTCCGGCATAAAACATCGGATTGAACCGGGCTCCCCAAACAAACTCATTCGTAATATATGACCATCGGGCAACCACGGTATTGGAAAAGATCTCATCAAAAGCTTTTACGAATACCATCAGTTCCAGATCCGTATTCCCGAAATCCTCTTCTGTAAAACCAGCCAGGGGACTTTTTTCATTGAGCGGATGCACAATGGTCCAGCTAAGCGAAAATGAATTCAGTTTATCAATTTCAACCGGCAGCGTAAAAAATTTATTGGCGATTTTTCCATTTTCCTCCACGCGCATGGCTAATGTCAGTTTCACCTCGGCTTCAGAGAGCAGGTTGTTTTTGAAAGGCGTCATCCGGAACATCAGTGCGCTTCCGTCTTTATAAGGGGCGACCAGGGCTGTGTCACTGAATTTAAGGAAAGCCTGTGGTCTTGAAAACCGGCCATAAAAAAGCCCGGTGGCTATAGCAAAACTCAGCAGGCCTATAAACGCTTCAAAAGTCGAAATGGCACTGGTCAGGAATCCGGTCGGACTGATCCGGCCATATCCTACCGTGGTGAATGTCTGCGTACTGAAGAAAAATACTTCTGAAAACTCCCGGAGATTATGGCTTCGTTCAATGCCGGCCAGGTGCTCCACGCCAATCAGGTAATAAATGCCTGCAAAAACCAGGTTGACCGATACATAAATGAGTAATAAGAGTGAAAGAAATTTCCCCCTTGGCATTCCAAGCATCGTGTGATACCAGCTATACCGGTTGAGCAGGTTTACTCCTTTTTTGTGCACATTGGCACCGCCGGTACGGCGATCAAAAAATCGTCCGCTGTTATTACTGTTATTCCCGAAACCGGTATTGTCTTCTGACCGCATGTTGCGGAACCTTTTCATCATTGCCATAGACAAATGTATAATTAATCAGCAATTTCTTTTGTCCGCCCGTGATACTGGTTTATTTTAGTCCTATGACCCGGAAAAAAATACTTTGGCTTTGCAGCTGGTACCCCAACCGGGCCGATCCTTTCGACGGTGATTTTATTCAGCGACATGCACGGGCTGCTTCCTTATTCAATGATATTCATGTAATACGATTGGTGGCCGATGCATCCCTTCGCCCGGGAAAGTCAGCGTTTCAAAAACAAGAAAGCAAAGGACTGACCGAGCAGGTGGTTTACCTGGGAAAAGGAAATAGTCTGGCCGGGAGATACCTGTTTTACCGGCGTTGGAACAGGACTTTTAAAGAAGTGATTAAGACATATCTCGCAGATCATGGAGTTCCATCTGTAGTTCATGTTCATGTTCCTTACCCGGCCGGACGGCTGGCATTATGGTTAAAGCAAAAATACGGAGTCCCTTTTGTGGTCACAGAACACTGGACCATTTATCAGCCTGGAAGCGAAATTGCTTATTCCAGCCAACCGGCACGGATGCGCAGCCTGATATCCCGTGTAATGCGGGAGACGGCTTTGTTTCTTCCGGTGAGCAGGGATCTTGCAGAACAGGTAAACCGCCTGGTATTACCAGTGTCTGCAACACCAATCCCGAATGTGGTTGATACAAACCACTTCTTTTTCCAGGTTACAGATCATGTGAAGCGTACAAAATTCCGGTATATCCATGTTTCGGGTATGAATGCCCAGAAAAATCCGGAAGGATTGCTCCGGGCTTTTGCTGCTGCCTGGCAGGAGGACCCTGAGCTGGAATTATGGATGTTGGGTAACCGGGACCAACGCCTGGCTGTATTCGCCTCCGGGATGGACCTGCCGGCTGGTGTGATATTGTTTGGTGGTGAGGTTGGTTACGGGGATGTAGCCAAACGGATGCGGGAATGTGATGCCCTTGTATTATTCAGCCAGGTGGAAAATGCACCTTGCGTAATCAGTGAAGCCCTGTGTTGCGGGTTACCGGTTATTGCTACCCGGACGGGGGGGATTCCGGAAATGCTGAATGATTCGAATGGGGTACTGGTAGAACCCGGAGATGAAACCGCTATGAAAAAAGCCCTGCTGAACCTGAAAAAAACATATAACAGGTACAACAGGGCCATCATCGCTGCCCACGCGTCATCCATATATAATTATGAAGCAGTGGGAAAAGAACTTTCAGTGCTGTACAATCAGGTTGTATTAAAGGGTTAGCCGTCAGTTCTTGAGTTTTGCCACCAGTTCAATATAAGCGGTCATGGCTTCTGCATTGGTTTTTCCTTTTAAAGCAGCCCAGGCTTCATACTTTGCTTTGGCTACAAAATCAAACGGGTTGGCCGGCGGGTCAATATTGATATCTCCTTCGCTGGACTGTTTGTATAATGAATACAGTTGCAGCAGGGTGTCGTTACTGGGTTTCTCAGATAAGGTTTTGCTTTCTGCAATCGCTTTTTCAAATTGTTCTTTCAGGTCCATTAGTATTTGTTTTCTTGGTGTTATAATGCTGACTTGTTTTTTTATCCATTTCTATCCGGGTTAATTGACCCTTGCTTCATCAATAAAGGCCATGCTGACGGCTCTTTTATTTTCAATCAGTTCAAAAAACTCCTGCAGGTAACTGGTCATTTCCTTTCTGGTTTTGCTACTCAGTAATTCAAAACTGTCTATGGTTTTAAATATACTGTCCTTTTTGCTCCGGAATACATCCAGTTGAATCTGGAGTTCTTCCATCGTCCGGGGAAAGCCCCGGTAAACCCGTTCGGTTACTTTTTCTGTCCCGATGGTTTCATGGGGTATTGCATAGCTGGCATCCACCAGGCCGCAATAGTCAAAGTCATAGGGAACCACATAGGGGGGGATGTTCTTGTTTTTTTTATCAAAAATCAGTTTGATGTTATGGTTAGTGGGTACGGCCCAGTCCGTATTCCCGATCATATACTGAAACAAGGCCACCATAGTCATCATATCCCGGTTAGTGGCCTCTGTCATCATTTTTACCTCATCTTTTTTATGGCATCCGTTACGCCTGGCCATGTCACCATCATCTTCTATCAGAAAAGCAAACTGACTGAACGGTTTCAGTTTTTTACGGGTATCTGTATAGTTGATCCTCATCAGCCGGACGCGAAAACTCCGGTCCTCGAGTATATTATATATTTTATACACCAGGTATTCTTTCAGCAGTAATTCTTCATCTACCGGATTTAATCCACAACCAATTACAAGTTTCAGCTTGCCCAACGATTGTAACCGGGGGGCGCCTTTATTCCGGAAATTCATCATCATCGGTGGAATCCGGCAATAGTTCCGTCTGAAATTTCCACGGGCACTCACACTGATCGTTTCATTGATCAGTGTACTGTCTGGAAATAACATGCTGATGGAAGCTTGTTGAAATACACCTTGCCTGGTTTCTGTCTGAACCTGCCTCAGATCAGTACTGAGATTTACCTGGATCAGCCCTTCATCTGTAAAAAAGCGGATGCTGTCAACTGGGGCCTCCTGGGCACCTGCTGTTACTGAAATGAACAATAAAAGGGCCGTGAACAGGCGGGTTTTATTCATACGGAACAATTAATGATTAGCGATCAAGTCTTGTCTGAAAATACAAAAACTATTCCTGATCCGCATGCTTTTCTGTGTTATTTAAGAGCTTCCGGTATAGGGGCACCAGTGGATCCGCTTGGCATCTGAATATGTAATAAGGCCGCCAGTGTCGGGGCGATATCTGTCATGAATGTTTCCCGGTTGGTTTTCCCTTTTTTGATCCCCCAACCATACCATAAAAGCGGGATATGTGCATCATATGGATTCCATAAACCATGGGTCGTGCCGGTTGTACTATAGGCATCGATATAGCCAGGTTTTAAAATAAACTGGATATCACCGTTACGGGCCGGATGATAACCATTATTCAGCATTTCCCGTATCCTGGCTGGCAGCGGCGTGGTATTCAGGTCTTTTAAAGCGAATGCCCGGTCGATTCCAGGGGCCGACAGCAGCTGTTGAATGATCCATTCCGTAATTTCAGCTTTTTCTGCTTTGGCAGAATCAAGCAAAGGATGGTTCAGATGAATCTGGTAGTTGTCGTCACTCACTATAATGCCGGACAGATTATATTTTTCTTTCAGCCCTTTATTCATCGACTCCACCAGCTTGCCAATATATGCACGTCCTCCGGGTAATCGGTTTTCCTCCATAAATTCAGGCACATGTGCGGCACCATGATCCGCAGAAAGAAAGACCGTATACTGACCTTTCCCAACCTTTAAATCCAGGTAATTTAAAAATGCGCCCAGTTCCTGGTCCAGTCGCAGAAATCCATCTTCAGCTTCCACCGAATTGGGGCCAAAAGTATGACCGATATAATCCGGTGACGAGAAACTCACCGCCAGGAAATCGGTGATCTCATCTGTGCCTAATTGTTCTGCCGACAAAGCGGCTTTTGCAAATTCAAAAGTCATGCTGTTACCCATCGGGGTGGTTGAAATTTTACCGTAGTCTTTGCCAATGAACTTCTTGAGGTCATACGGGAATACGGCCCCGAATGGTTTAGCTTCCCAGCTTTTGTCATCGGCTGTACTTTGTTTGTAGGTGGTTAAGGGGTACAGAATATTCCATCCCTTTTCATAATACTTTTCGACGATTTTCTGACTGTTGAAATCGGTGACCCATTTGGGTAATTCATTCATATAATAAGTCGAGGTGATCCAGTTGCCGTTTGTGTTATCGTACCAGTAAGCTGCATTGGCACTATGTCCGGCCGGCAAAATTCCTCCTCTGTCTTTTATGGCCACACCAATCACTTTACTTTTGAAATTAGTAGCCAGCCTGAGTTCATCACAGATCGTAGTCACCAGCAAGTTCCGCGGACTCATCTTTCCCAATGTGGAACTGCTTCCTACAGTAGATACCGTTTTGTCTTCCGTACAATATACAGCACGCATTTTTTCCTTATCCCACCAGCCATTTCCGGAAATACCATTTATCGCAGGTACAGTCCCCGTATAAATAGAACTATGACCACAGGCGGTAACGGTTGGTGCGTAAGGAATAAGCGTATTCTCGCATGAAAATCCCTGGTTCAGCAACCGTTTAAAGCCGCCTGTCTCGCTATAACGCGCATAATAACGATAGAGATAATCCCAGCGCATCTGGTCCATTACCAGCCCAACCACGAGTTTAGGTCGTTTTACCTCGGACTGAGCCTGGCCGGAAATAATCAACAGGGAAAATAGTGCGGATAAAAACAGGCGTTGCATGTGTTTGATTTTAGACAAAATTAAGGGTTTGCTACTTGTTGCTGTATGACTGTTCTGTAAACTATAACTGAAGGATTATGTAGAAATAGCTTTTATAACCACTGTTTTTATAGTGTAAAAAAGTATAAACTGTTTAAGTTAAAGCCCGGACAGTTTTTTTCGTTCCCGTATGTTCAGCAGATGAAATATTCCGGCGGCCGCCAAACAGAGTCCACCGGTAATAAACCAGAGTACCTGGAAATTGCTATACTGCACCACTTGTGCGCCTCCCATCGGCCCGAGGGTCTGGGCAGCAGACCAGGCCATAGTATATAAAGCCGCATATTGCCCCCGGTTCGATACCTGGGTCCGGGTGATCCAGTAGCTGTTCATAAATGGCATGGAAAGGATTTCACCGAAAGTGACCGTAATAATCATGATCAGCGCCAGCATGAAACCGATTACAGGTAGATTCAGCAGCAGGAATGACAGCCCGACAAGCAATATGCCCCGGGTGATATAGAACATGACTGGTCTTTTTCCCTCCAGCCGGTAAATTAAGACCATTTCAATCACGGCGATCAGGATACCATTAAAGGCCATCAATAAACCGATTGTTGGTTTTGACAGATGTAATTCCCGTTCAAAATAGACCGGGAGGTTGGTGAACAACTGAAAAAAACAACTGGCAAATAAAACAGTGGCGCCGATAAAGAGCATAAATAGTTTGTCTTTAGAAGCGGGCAGCGTATCTGCTTTCTCAGCAGGACTTTGTGCAACAGGTTTGTAATCCGCAGGTTTTAGCAGCAGCCACATGATCAGTGCAGCCGTTATATTAGTGAAACCATCTACCCAGAATAATAATTCGTAATTGATACTGGCCAGAATACCGCCCAGTCCGCTCCCAACAGCCCATCCCAGATTAATTGCAAGCCGGTTCAGGGCATAGGAGCGGGTACGGTTTTCCGTCTTGCTGTAAAAGGCGATTGCTGTTGAATTGGCCGGCCGGAAAGCTTCATTTACAAAGCTTAGCAAGAAGGTAAACACGCAGATCAGCGGATAGGTTTTCATTTGTCCCAGGACCAGGAACAGAAGTCCACCAGTAAAAAGGGTGAACAGTTGCACCGGATAAAAACCAATTCGGTCGGTAAGGCGGCCTCCAAGCCAGGCACCTGTGAAAGCACCGGCACCGAATAGCCCAAAAACATATCCCGCTTCACCTACTGAGTAGCCCATTTCTTTACTGGTCAGGTAAAGGGTCATAAACGGAACCACCATGGTGCCACTCCGGTTGATCAGCATAATGAAGGAGAGCAGCCAGGTTTCCCTGGAAAGCCCTGCATAGGCATTTCGGTATGTCCGGGCTGTTGCAGAAATCATAACGCGGCAAAGTTACCGGATTGTCCGGCATAAGGGCAACCACCCGTATAAACCAACCGATTGGACTGCTTGATTTACGGGTCTATTTTGTATATTCCATTTTTAAACATAACCAACATGAAGAAACTGATCCTCCTTACCTCCATGGCCGCAATGGCCCTGGTTTTGTCGAATTGCTCCGGGTCTAAAAAACTGGCCGCAACACCCAAGCTGAATTTTGAATCCAACCTGAAGGCTGTGGTAATGTCCGAATGCGCTCCTTGCCACATCCCCGCGAAAGGGGGCAATAAGAAACCATATGACAATTACGCGAATGTAAAAACCGATATCGATGAGATTATCCGTCGTATTGAAATGAATCCGGGGGAAAGAGGATTTATGCCCTTCCGGAAAACCACGAAACTAAGCGATAGTACCATTGCCCTCTTTAAACAATGGAGAGCAGATGGAGTATTGGAAAATTAACAATCAGTCTTTGAGTAATAACTCATACACTTCACGGGTAAAATCGGCCCGGAATATGGAAAAGGTCCTGATCTCGGCTTCCGGAACAAGTTCAAGCATCATGTTATCTTCATAACGGGAGATATACTGGTTCTCATTGATCTTTTTCCAGTTGTATTTTTTCTTATTCAGAATTACTTCCAGGTACCCGTTGTGACAGGAGTCGCAGCGGGTACTTGTCGTTTCTGTCATACACAACCCTTTTTTATCAAAGACATAGATCAGCCGGGTCAGGTCACTGACTTCTACAAGAATGGAGTCTTTCCGGGAGTACACGGCAGGTTGTCCTGATTTTCCGGGATACGCTTTTTTCAAGGCAGTTTCGGCTTTGTTGTAAGGCATGTTGATATACTCCTGTGCCGCAGCCGGGCTGCAACAAGCCAGCAAAGAGAAAAAGAACAATAAAAAGAGTTTCATGAAAATTCAGACGTTATGCCGCCAAAGGTAGTTGCTTGGAACGGTTTAGAGAAACCCGGATTTGTCCCCTATATTTGCGCCTTCCGAAAAAACTACTTATGGCATTACTGGAAGATAAAATACGTGTTAAGAAATCCGGACTCCCCGGAGCCGGCAAAGGACTTTTTGCGAAATCATTTATACCCAAAGGAACCCGTATCGTGGAGTATAAAGGGGATATCACCACCTGGAAAGAAGTGGATCATGAGGATGGGGATAACGGGTATATTTATTACGTTAAAAGAAACCATGTGATCGATGCCCTGCGAACTCCGAAGGCATTGGCCCGCTATGCCAACGATGCCCGTGGTATTGTCCGGGTAAAGGGTATTTCCAATAATTCGGAATACATGGAAGATGGACTGAAAGTCTATATCACATCCGTAAAGGATATACCTGCCGGTGGGGAAATTCTGGTGGACTATGGCCAGGAATACTGGAAAGTAATCCGCCACAATATTAAAGTTGAAGCAAGGCGTAAAAAGGAAAGGGAAGCCCTGAAAGCAACGAAAAAAACGAAGCGGGCCTGACAGAAGTTCAGATCAGCGAGGTATAATAGTTCTCCAGCCGGCTGGCTGACTCCCGGGGGAAAGTAACATCATTGGGAAAAACAAATTCATCATCAGGGCCAGGGTTTGTTTGTGCTGCCAGGTTCTCCCATTTTGATTTCCAGGTACGGTAATGATCTGCCAGGGCATTGGCATCAGTATGATACTCATCAGGCAGTAAGGCACTGTGATTGCTTAATAAAGCGAATGCCCGCTCATTATTTATTTTTAATAAGCAGGCATTACGAAACGTTTTTCCTTCGGAAATATAAGTCCGGTAAGCACTCAGTGATGCATCAAAACACTGCAGCAGGTCTCTTAAAAAGGCTTTACAATCCTCCATCAATATTGTTCTTTCACTTCGTACTTCGTACCTCGTACCTCGTACTTCGTACTTTATTTCAGATTCCCGCCAGGTACTGGCTTTGAATAAATTTGGCCACATCGGTCAGGTTCTTGGTTTGTTCAAATACGGCCAGTTGCCGGTCTGCCCCGGTGCCATGTTCGAGAATCCGGTGCACATTCGCAATCCGGTGCCGGCTGCCCAGGTGGTCCAGTACCGGGTCAAGGAAGTCGAGCAATTCATAGATCAGGGCCCGGGTATTCACTTCTTCTTCCTTTCCGAAGTCAATCAGGTAGCCATCCACACCATACCGGCTGGCCCGCCATTTATTCTCATTGAGCAGGGCCCGGCTGTATTGAATAAAGTTGAGGTTCTTGGAACGCAGCATATAAATCCTGGCGCAGATGGCCTGGAATAAAGCAGCCAGGGTGATGGTCTCATCCACTGTCAGGGGAATGTCGCATACCCGGAATTCCACCGTATTAAAGAAGGGGTGAACCCGGAGGTCCCACCAGATCTTTTTTGCATTATCAATACAATTGGTCTTGATCAGCAGCTTGACATAATTGTCATATGCTTCAATACTCTCAAAAGCATCTGGAATACCGGTGCGTGGGAATTTATCAAAGACCTTGGTGCGGAAAGATTTATACCCGGTCATGCGGCCTTCCCAGAAAGGGGAATTGGTACTCAGGGCAAAAATATGTGGCAGGAAATAGCGGGTGCTGTTGGCTATATGATTGGCCATTTCACGGCTTTCCATGCCCACGTGCACATGCAATCCGAAGATCAGGTTACTCCGGGCGGCTTCCTGTAATTCATTCACTATTTCACTATACCGGATATGGTCGGTGATCAGCTGGCTTTCCCAGTGACTGAATGGATGTGTTCCGGCAGCGCCCATGGAATAACCCAGGCTTTCGGCAATACCACTGATTGTTTTCCGAAGAGCCGCCACATCACTCCAGGCTTCGTCAATATCGGCACAGATATCCGTGCCTACTTCCACTACCGCCTGGTGCATCTCCGCCTTTACTTTGTCCTTGATCATTTTCTGACCCTCATGTACAATGCGCTGTTCGTGGCTTTTCAGCTCAAAAGTGTGCGGGTCGAGGACCATGTACTCTTCTTCTACGCCGAGGGTGAAGGTTTTATAGTTGAGGTTCATTGATTGAAGGTTGATAGGGTGATAAGTTGACAGGTTAACAAGGGGGCTTTCTTAGTACAAACCTTGTCAACCTGCCAACTTTTTAACTTGTTAACTTTGTACCGGCACTGCTCCGCTTCACATACTCTCCCCAGGTCAGGTTGTCCTGTCCTTCTTTCAATGCAAGGGCTTTTTCTATGGCATAATTTGCTGCGGTTTCCACCACCCATTCAAAATTCTCTGCGCCTACACTGGGCAGATCCGCATCCGGTGCCGGGTTGCAGAAATCAATGGCATAGGGAACTCCGTCTCTTACAGCCAGTTCAACCGTATTGAAATCGTAGCCCAGGTACTTATTGATACGAAGAACGATATCCGTCATTTGTTTCAATCGTTCGGGAGAAGGGCTGAAATCGGCCACATACCGCAGGTGATGCGGGTTGCGGGGCTCGTAAGACATGATGCGTACGTATTTACCGCCGATACAATAACAGCGGTAATATTCAGTGAATACAATCTCTTCCTGTAACAGCATTACCAATTGGCCTGTTTCCGCGTGTTTCTGGAAAAAATCTTCCGGACCTGTCAACCGGTAAACGTGTTTCCAGCCACCCCCGGCAAAGGGTTTCATATAAGCCGGAAAACCGACATTACTGAAAATGGATTCCCAATCCATCGGGTAGGCGAGGTTGCTGAATGAATCATTGGATGTATCATCCGGAAGGTCACGGGAAGGAATAATCGCTGTTTTAGGAACAGGGACATCAACCTTGGTCATCAGGCAATTATTAAAGTACTTATCATCGGCACTCCACCAGAACGGATTATTGATCACGGCTGTTCCTGTAACCGCGGCATTCTTGAGCCAGGTGCGGTAGAAGGGTACATCCTGTGAGATCCGGTCTATGATTACCGCGTAACCACTGGGTTCCCCCTGCATGGCTTTATCTATGCGGACGGGCTCGGCCACGATACCCGGCACATTTTTACTATTGACGCGGGCAATAAACGCTTCTGGAAATGAACGTTCTTTTCCATGCAGTATTCCTATTTTCTTCATAAAGGGGTTTTAATGATTAGTTATTGCGCCACTCCTGGGCTGACAGACAGGGGAGAAGAGGCGTCTCCAAATTTATTTTTTCGGCAGCACACCACCAAATTAACCGGCTCTTTTAATCCCCCTTAACAAGATTAATTCCGGGACCCTTTTATGATGAAATCATTATTTTTGAAACCATGCAGCAAGAAGCAAAAGAAAAGGCAATGACGCGGACCGAGGATGTTTATCTTTCATCGGAAAGTCTTCAACGGGAAGTGAAAATCAGCTTCTTTATTCCGGAATTGCATCAACCGGGCAGTCCAATCAGCCTGCTGCTGATCAATGACGGTCAGGATATGGAAAAAATGCATTTCAGTTCAATGCTGGAAAAGCTCTATAGCGACCAGGCCATCGGGCCCTTGCTCTTTACCGCCATCCATGCGGGAGAGGACCGGAAAATGGAATATGGAACCCAGCTTTTCCCGGATTACAAAGACCGGGGTGCAAAGGCGCCGCAATACACCGCTTTTATATTTGATGAACTGATTCCCTTTATCCGGGAAAAATTTGACACGCCTTCGTTTACGGAAAAAGCATTTGCCGGTTTTTCACTGGGTGGGCTCAGTGCCCTGGATATCGTGTGGAACCGCCCCGGCGAGTTTACCAAAGTGGGCGTTTTCTCCGGCTCATTCTGGTGGAGGAGCGTGGACCAGGAGGATGAAAATTATGATGACAACCTGCACCGGATCATGCACCAGCAGATCCGGGAAGGCAAATATGCACCATGGCTGAAATTCTTCTTTCAATGCGGGGCACTCGACGAATTGAAAGACCGGAATAAAAACGGGGTCATTGATTCAATTGATGATACACTGGATATAATCCGTGAACTGGAAGCCAAAGGGTACAACAAAGAAACCGATATTCATTATCTCGAACTGGCCGACGGCCATCATGACGTGTTCACCTGGGGAAGGGCGATGCCGGATTTTTTGAAATGGGGATGGGGGGCTAGTCGGTAGTTAGTAGTCGGTAGTTAGTAGTCAACAGCCCCTTCTAAGGAAGTTTACTGGTATTTCGAGCGTCCCTCTTTCGCTGAACCTGCCTGTCCGGTAGGCAGGGCTACAGAGGGCAAGGAGCGAGAAATCTTGTATTTCCTTTTTTACCCCTCTAATTACTTGTCATCCCGACGGAGGAGGGTCCTTGTATTTGTAAGGAGGGACCTTGTATTTTATGCTGGTGTTAGCTGTTAGGTGTTAGCTGTTAGGTCAACAGCCCTTCCTAAGAACGCTTAATCTTTATTAACTTATAGTAACACGTTTTACGAGATCTGCTCGTAGCTCGCAGCTCGTAACTCGCTTCGTACATAAACAAAAGAGCCGGTTCATACGAACCGGCTCTTTTTATATTAACCCTTCAGCTATTAATTGAAGATATAACGCAGACCAAACTGGATAGAATAAGTAGAACTGATACTTACATTATCACGGAAGGTCTTGGTGATGATATTTCCATTGGCAGAGGCCAGGCGGAACTGGGGAACCACTGTACCACCCGGTACCAGTGAATTTTGGTTGGTCGGAATCAGGATAGAACTGGCGTTAATCGATTTGAATTTACCCCAATCGGAATTGATGATATTTCCAAAGTTGAAGATATCCACGGTGAACTGAACAGTGTTTCTGTTCTTACCCACTTTCGTGAAGATATCCTGCATGAATTTCACATCCACCCGGTTCAGCCAGGGGATCTGGGCTCCGTTACGTTCAGCATACTGACCGCGGTGAGATCTCAGGTATTTGTCCTGTCCGATATAGTTCTCAAACAAAGTGCGCTGGGCAGTCTGGTCATATACTACTCCATTCACGGTCTGGCTCTGGAACTGCATGTTAGTTACTTCAGCCTTGGTCGGAATGTAAATCAGGTCATTTCCAGAAACACCATCCCGGTTGAAGTCAGCTCCATATACATAGGAGAAACGGCCGGAGATACCACCGTTGTAGATCAGGGAGATCGTGGTAGCCAGGTGTTTCAGGTATTCCTTACGGTAAGAAACCAGGGCCACTACACGGTCAGGAAGTACATAGTCGGTATAACCCAGCGGAGAGGTATTTGCTCCATTTACTGTAGCAGTACCCTGCCAGGCAGACTGGGGCTGGTCACCACCACCATCATGCATATTGCCTGCAAGTGATTTGGTATAGGCAAAGGAGGCGTAGAAACCTTTAGCAAAAGGCTTTTCTACTTTTGCAGTCAATGCAAAGTAATATCCTTTTGTTCCATTAGTGATCAGGATCGGGTTGAAAGCAGCTGTGCCACCCTGTGTCGGAACACCAGCGGAGTTCAGGGTATTGATGAATCGGGTAGGTACTGTTGAACCATAAATGGTCCGGTTATCAGGATATCCGGCTACATTCAGTGCAGAAGGACTTGCCATGTTTGGATTACTGAAGAATGCAGTATTCAGGTCTTTGTTGAAGATGGCTTCCAGGGTTCCAATCAGGCCACCAGGTAAACGGGTATCAATGGCCAGGGTAGACTTCCAGGACTGTGGGAATTTAAATTCAGGATCCAGTGCTGTAACGGTTCCAGGTACAATGGTACCAGCCTGAGGTACACTGGCAGGGCGGTAAGCAGCCGGATCAGGATTGAACGGGCGGTTTACGTTATTGCCCAGTCCGTTAAAGGATTGGGTGATCTGGATCATTCCATTATCACCAGACTGACTCACGATCCATACAAAGGGAACCTTACCGGTGAAGATACCTGTACCACCACGGATCTGCAGGGAGCGGTCGCCATAAAGATCCCAGTTAAAGCCCATACGTGGAGACCACATAAGACGTGTAGAGGGCAGTAATCCTGTATTCATTTTCACACCACCGGCAAAAGTCATAGCCGCCACCAATGGGTGTGTTTTAATCTGGGGAACTTCAGGGTAAGTAGCACGGTCAACCCTTAAACCAAGAGTCATCCGGAAATTACGGTTAAGGGTGATTTCATCCTGTCCATACAAAGAAAGCTGAGCGAACTTAAAGGCAGAGTAGGCAGGAGCGAAATTTTTAGACAGGGAGTAAGTGATGGCGAAATCGCGAGGATCACGGCCATTCGCAAAATCAGCCCAGGTATTAAATACATAATAACTGGTGGCGAAACGCTGGAAACCATTGATGGTTTCGCTCAGGTCAAATTGACCACCTACTGTCCAGGAGTGTTTACCACTGGTCCAGCTCAGATTGTCAATAATTGAATAGGTTTTCACTTTCCGCAGGTTACCGAAGCTGAAAGGCTCATAACCAAAAGAAGTATAAGGCGCAGAAGCTGATACACCCGTAGTACTCAGGATATCCACAAAGGGGAATATCTGGCTGTCTGTCTCACGGGAGTCATTCTGATAAGTATAAGTTCCGCGAAGGGTATTTGATAAACGACCCCAGTTGGAGTTCAGCTCAGCAGCAAGGGAGTACAGATTGGCACCCTGGAAGTAATTTGAATTTTTATACCAAAGGGAATTGTTGTTGGTACGACCCAAACCACCGGAATAAGTGAAACCGGCTCCGGAGGTAGATGAGCTGGGACCATTAGGCTCACCACCTTCTACCTGGCTGTAACGCACATTCATGCGATGTTTGGAATTGATGTTCCAGTCCAGGCGCATCATTACTTTCGTTCTTTCAATATCGGGTGTATAATTATCCCAGGGACCTGTTACATAACCGTAATTATCTGCCAGGTATTGGCTGATATAACGTAAAGAGTCAGCAGAAGGGCGTGCGATATTCGGAGCACTTCCAAAAGCAGCAGTGGCGGAAGAAGCGATATTGGTCTGAATGGTTTTCGGCTGAGTTTCTTTTTCATAATTGAAGAAGAAAAACAGTTTGTTTTTAATGATCGGACCACCAATACGGAAACCAACCTGCTTAAATTCTTCATTCGGGCGGGTGAAAGTAGTGTTACCTACTTTGTAACCACGCTGATTCTGATTTCTCCAGTAAGTATAAGCGGAACCGCTGAATGTGTTCGTACCAGAACGGGTTACCGCGTTGATCGCACTTCCGATAAAGCCGGTCTGGCGGATATCAAATGGCGTGATATTCACGGAGATTTCTTCGAGGGCATCCAGGGAAATCGGGGTACCACCTGCAGGCAGATTGCTACCAATACCAAAACTGTTATTAAAATCAGCTCCGTCAATCGTAAAGTTATTCTGACGGTAGTTACCACCACCTACGGAGGCACCATTTGCCTGTGGTGTGGTTCTGGTCAGGTCATTGATACTACGGCTGATCGTGGGTAACTGGTTGATCTGACGAACACCAATATTGGTGACTGAACCGGTCCGGCTGGCATTTAAAATGGAACTTTTACGTCCGCTGGTCAATACTACATTTTCCAGTGAACCGGAGGTTTTGTTCAGGGCCGGATTCAGTAAGAATGATTCAGCCAGTTGCAGGTAAACGTTTTCAAATTTACCGGCTTCGTGACCTACAAAGCTTACTTCAATTAAATAAGGGCCACCCACACGCATGTTCTGGATAGAAAACTGACCACCTGCGCGGGATACAGTGGAGTATTTAGTGCCGGAGGGCTGGTGGGTTGCCACAATCGTGGCGCCAACCAGGGGCTCATCAGCATTGTTCTTCACCGTACCATTAACAGCAGAGGTCGTAATCTGGGCAAACAGCAGGGGACTTGCCATCAGGGCTACAACTAATAAAAAGACTATTCTCTTAAGCATAAAGATTGGTTTTCGGTTGCAAAGAAAGGGAATATTTCCAAATTAAATATAGGCAAATATTAACAAACGACTATTGAAAAGGAATGTGTTAGAAAGACAGCCCGGGAACCTTTTTCGCTGCCCGGTCCCGGACGGAACCAGAACCCGGCCCGATTGTTCTATTTTTGCAAAAAAAAGGCTGATGCTGGATACCATTGAAAGTGCTATTGAAGACATAAAAAAGGGCAAATTAGTAGTGGTAGTGGACGATGAGGACCGTGAAAATGAAGGAGATTTTGTAACGGCTGCCCGGAATGCTACCCCGGAACTGATCAATTTTATGAGTAAATATGGCCGCGGACTGATCTGCGCCTCCCTCCCGGAAGAGCGCTGCCAGGAGCTGGGATTAGACCTGATGGTACATAAGAATACCGCCCTGCACGAAACCGCATTCACCGTAAGTGTTGATTTACTGGGAGATGACTGCGGAACCGGGATTTCAGCCCAGGACCGGTCAAAAACCGTCCTTGCCCTGATCAACCCGGAAACCCGGCCTGAACAACTCGCCAGGCCTGGACATATTTTTCCCCTGATCTCAAAAAAGGGAGGCGTACTCCGCCGTGCCGGACATACCGAGGCGGCCACCGACCTGGCCCGGCTGGCCGGTTTTGAACCCGGGGGGGTGCTGGTGGAAATCATGAACGAAGACGGATCTATGGCCCGCCTGCCCCAACTGGAGGAAGTGGCCAGGGTACACGGATTAAAAATAATTTCCATAAAAGACCTGATCGAATACCGGGTTCATACCGAATCCCTGATTGAAGAAGTTGTCCGGGTACAAATGCCCACCCAGTACGGTGAATTCCAACTGGTGGCTTTCAGGGAAAAAAACTCTCTGAATGAGCATATGGCCTTGATGAAAGGCAGTTGGACAAAAGAAGAACCGGTGCTGGTAAGGGTCCATTCTTCCTGTTTTACCGGGGATATCCTGGGCTCACTCCGCTGCGATTGTGGCGAACAACTGCACCAGGCCATGCAAATGGTGGAAAAAGAAGGGAAGGGCGCTATCTTATATATGAATCAGGAAGGAAGGGGGATCGGTCTGCTGAATAAGCTGAAAGCGTATAAACTCCAGGAAGAAGGCATGGATACCGTGGAAGCCAACCTGCACTTAGGCTTTTCCATGGATCAACGGGATTATGGGATCGGCGCACAGATTCTACGCCACCTGGGAATAACCAAACTGCGCCTGATGACGAATAACCCGAAAAAAAGGGTGGGACTGGTCGGGTACGGTCTCGAGATTGTGGAAAACATTCCCATTGAAAGCTGCCCGAACCCGCACAACGAAAAATACCTGCAAACCAAACGGGATAAAATGGGGCATGAAATTTTAAAGCAGGATTGCTGATCCGGACTATTCCTCTTCTGACTTAATAACTGCAGCTGGTTTAACGACTGTATCCGGCGGGGGAGGTTCGGGTGCCGGTTTGGTTTTCTTTTTAAAAAGATCTTTAAATATATCCCAGATCCTGTCTACATCTTTACGATACGAAATACTGGCTCCGGTCCGTCTGGCGCGGGTGGTAGATGCATTGGAAGAAGCCGTCAGATAATCTGCATTTTCCCGGTAGAAGAAAGTGGCCCGGATCGTTCCTTTTTCATTGATCAGCCATTCCAGGGTCACATCCGGTAACAACAGAATGTTTTGCTGGATATTGGTTTGTCCCGACTGACTCAGTGGTGCATCAAAACCCACCCCGGTGGAAATAATAAACCGGTTATTAAAGAAAGAGCGCCCGATACTGAAGTTGACATTACTGCTCAGGTTCAGCGCGGTTTTGCTCGCATCCACCAGGTTCCGGTTGTAGAATGACGTGTTGAAATTGATATTATACTTATCACTTTTCAACAGGTTGCCAAACAGTTTATTCAGCTGGTCACTCAATACGCCCAGCAACATGCCGGATATGGTACTAACCCCCAGGTTGGCTCCTGCCACATCTCCTGACAATTCACTTGGCGCAAAACTGTTGAATACGATCAGGTAAGTCACCTGCCGGTTGATTTCATTCAGGTTCTTCTGCATCTGCTGTACCAGCAGGGTAAGTTCCGGATCGGTACGGGCCACGCTGTTGGACGGAAAATCGAGTGCGAAGTTGATCTGTGGTTTAAACAGTTTATCGGTCAGTGTGGCCAGTACATACACATCCCCCCGGGTATTACTGATATTCGAAGTCAGGTTAAGGGAACTGGCCAATGGGGCAAAACTCACATTGTCGGCAACATACATTGCTTCAAATTTGATATTGGCATCATAAGGATCCCCGTTCCATTCAATATAATTCTGTGAACCCTTCCTGATTTCAAATGGTTTTTTGAAGAAAGACTGGAAGGTAAACAGGTAGTTTCCTTCCTCGATATCAAACCGTCCTCTCAGACTCAATGGTTCAGCGGTACCGGAACGGATATTCAGGGTACCTGATCCTTTTCCTTTGATCTCATCGCCGGTCAGTTCATCCAGGATCACTTTCACCGTAACCATCGGATTGGCGGTCACTTCCACATCATAAATGATATTGGTGGCATTGCCGCTGAGGTCGGATTCGTTCATTTCCCGTCCGTATTTCCGCTCGATCAGAAAGTCCGCTATTCCGCTCTCCCGGCTGGAAGATGGGGGCAGGGTGATATAGCTGCTGTCTTTTTCAGACGCATTGGCGTTGATGGTCATCACCATCTCTGACTGGTATCCGAATAACTGCAAAACGCCGGTGCCTTTTACATTGCCATAAAAGGTTTGGTTATCACTAAATGTGGTATTCAGCAATTGCACCGGCTTATTGGCCTTGTCCCCGTCTTTTACCGTAGTGCCGGGCTTTCGGGTGGATATCACCAGGTCATAAAACATGTCCCGGAAAGACTGGTGATCGATGCCCCCGGTAATATAGATCGGATTTCGTGTAATGGTGTCCGTCAGTATAATGCCGTCGAGATTAATTTTCTCTTTGGTCAGTTCAATGTCTGTGTCCTGTATTTTATAATAACACTGGGTGAAGTTCACCCGTAATCCGGCATCTTTCAGTCGTCCTTTTCCGGTCACCCCCAGGTCGTCAAACGGCCCGCTGATATCAATATCTCCGGTCAGGAATCCCTGCATATCTGAAAATAAACTCCCGAGGAATCGTTCCAGTACTTTGATCGGAAAAGTGCGGGCTTTCAACGCGATGATATTCTTTTTCGCGTCCTCTTCCTCCCCGAAGAAAAGATCTATATTATAACCCAGATAGCTTTCCTGATTTACGGTACTGCCTTTAATCTTCAGTTCATTATCCTTACTGTTGTACAAAACGCTGGCCCGCAGTTCGCCAATGGAATCGTTGTCCATCCGTAAGTAACGGGTGGCAATATCTTCGGATGTGACCAGCATATGATCGCCCTGGTCTTCCACGAGGATATTTCCAGAAAGCAGCCCTTCCAGCCGGTTTTTGGGCAGGAAGAAAGGCGCAAAGTCATTCAGGTTCACATTGCTCAGTTCCACCAACAGGTCACTGCCATGCCCCGCTTCAGAGGGCCGGGTCTTCATCACAATTTTCTGTTCGCCTTCAGATAAGATCAGGTCACCCTGGGCCGGATTGTTTTTCCGGAAAACCAACTCACCTTCTTCATCAATGGTCCATAGTTTGCCATTGATCGTAAAAGTGGAGCGGTCCATATTAATCCGCACCCCGTCACTATACGTTTGTACCAGCGCATTCAGGTCGCCCTTTTCCACGTTCTGATTGGCCCCGGCATGAATGCTGACCCGTGATGAATCATTGCGGGCATAAATACTGAAATCGGCAGCGGGAATATTCAAGCTGTCATTAATCCGGATATTATTCGTTTTCCCAAACAATACCAGGCTGTCATAATTTCCGGCAGCGGTGAATTTTACATTATCAAAATTGTACTGTTTGTAATGTAACTGGGGTACATCTGCCGAAAAATTAAGTTCATTTTTGGACAGGTTCAGGGTGCCTTCAAAATGACTGTTATCAAAACCCGTGATACCGGGGGCCAGCAGTTTTACATATTCATCAATATAATAAGTATTGATATCAAAACTGATATCCTGGTTTCGGGGGATCCGGGACGGGGGCTTGATGTAAGCCGGGTAATAACGGCTCAGGAAATAAGTGAATGCATCCGGCAGTTCATCCAGGCTGTAATTGCCTTTAATCGTCGCCGTAAATTCATTGGAAACTGCGGATAAGGTTTTAACACTGTCAATAAAGGCAGAGGTGACGATCAGCGAATCGAATGGCAAGGGGGTATTACCGTTTTTTAAAATCTGTGCATCGGTTATACGCGCTTCCCCCAGGAAATCGTCGATATTGCTACTGGTAAAATTAAAATTCAGTTTTCCACTGAAGTCGATGCTGTCCCGGGTGATGTTCAGATCTTTTAAATTGGCTTTATCCACTTTTGCCAGGAGATTGAAGCGGGGGGTGCTGCTGTTGAAATCAATCACACCGGACATTTCCAGTTGCAGGTGCGCATCATTGATTGCCGCTGTGCCGTCAAAGAGTTTTTTGTCCAGTCTTCCTTTTAGGCTGATATTATTGTAGCGATAGTTTTTATAGTCGGCATACCGGATATTTCCATCTACCAGGGTATTCCTTGTTTTTTCATTAAAGCCTTTTCCTTTTACCGTGCCCGTCATGGATACAAGCCCGATATTTTTATCACCCAGGAATTCACCCAGCTTGAAATTATCCGTTGCAATGGAGCCGGAATATACGGGCTCTTGTCCGGCGGGCAGTTTCATGTTCAGGTCACTCCGTATGGTGCCAAGATTGGTCTGTATGGTACCGTAGGTAACAAAGTCATTAATAAACCCGGTAAAACTGCCGGTGAATGTGAGGTAACTGATTTTCCTGAGATCCGGATTCCTGATATTCCGGATGGCTGGAACTATTTGTACCGCATCAGTATATACGGTCCGGAAATCATTGGCTTTAAAATCGATAAATGTCTGGTTGATATCCGGCAATCCGGTCATGGATATATCGCCATTTAATAATGTATTGTTCCCGGCCTGTAGCAACAGATCTCTTCCTACCAGGTCATCCACCGTTCCTCTCACTTTTCCTTTCAGGGCAATCCGCTTATTCCAGTCGGCCATTTCCGGAGCAAAAAAAGCGATATCATCACTATCAATATGGGAATCCTCAAACTGGGCGGCCATTTTCACTTTATGGATAAAATCGCCGAGTTCACTCATGTCGTTATACGACATGGAAAAATAATTCCGGAGCTGACTGTTATTAGTCTGCAGGTCGAGTTGATTGAACGTCATCCCCTGCGGGGTCAGCTTCATATCGGCGGACAGATTTTTTATCTCCAGTCCGCTTCTTTCATTTGCGGTGATCTTAAGTTTGGCAAAAACAGTATCACCGGTAAAAGAGGAATTGTTCAGGTTGGCATTAATGCCGGTGAATTTTATATGTAATCCGTCAAAATGAGCAAGTGGTGCCCGATCAGTCTGCCGGTCACTACTGAATGTTCCATTGGTGATTTTCAGTTCCCCGATTTTAAAAATTGTACGGGCTTCATTCCAGGCTGCCGATGTGTCTTTGGAAGGGGAGGCCGCTTTTACAATACCGGCAGGTTTAAGCTTGTTATAACTGTAAAGAGCAATATCCGGGTCCGTGACCTGAAGAGAATTAATTTCAAACCTGTTTCCGGTCAGTCCCAGGTTATTGGCATCCAGCTTAAGGGTACCTACTTTGATTCGCATATCCTCACCAAGCCAGGCGTCTTTTTTGATAAAAGTTACATTCTTCAACTCCGCTGTTTGCAGGTTAAGCTGCAGCCCGCTTTTTTTCTTACTGGTATCGGTGGAGGAGGAAGCGAAATAATCGAAAATAAATTGCTGCCTCCAGATTGAATCAGTGCGCTGAAATTTTACCACCGCGTTTTCCAATCCGACATATTTGAGCTCAATATTCTTTTTAAGGAAAAACCAGTCCGTGATCCGGACTTTCATATCACCTGCATACAACAACGTGTCTCCGGTCCGGTCTTCCAGCAACAAACCTTCCAGGTGCATTTTATCGAACAGGGAAAAATCAACCCGTTTGATGGTGATTTTGGTCTGCAGGTCTTTCGACAAACGATGAGTTACCTGCTTTACGATCCAGTTCTGTCCCCAGGGGGTTTGAATAAAGATATAGGCCCCTGCGATCAGCAGCAGTAAACAGATAAAAAACCATTTCAGTATTTTTTTAAACCGCTTCAGGCTCAACTATTTATTTGTAAAAATACGTAATCGCTTCCTACAGGCAAATTCAATACCAATCCGCATGATGAACGTAAAATTGGTAAAACAAGTATAAGTACGGGTCCGGTCGTCCGGAACAGCCCGATTCTTAAAAAAAAGGCTGCTCCGGTACAGGAACAGCCTTAAACTATTTTAGTACCATCAGTTAAATTTTAAATCCAAGGGTCAGTAACACGTTCCCGCCGGTTTGTTTAAGGGTGGCCGCACTGAATGGCCGGTTTTGCAAACGGTAGGCAAAATCCACATCCTTACCCATGGTATGTACATAGGTCAGGTCGATAAAAATGCCCTTATGCCGGTAGCCAAGTCCGCCGGATAGCAGGAACCTGCTCCCTTTTTCTCCGGCAATATCCTGATACGGATTTCCGTAATAGGCAATGCCAAGCCGGGTCATTATGGTTGTGAACTTCAGCTCACCACCGGCCCTGAAATTTAATGCCCCTTTATAGGCATTGTCAATAGCCTTATTCAGGGATTTCAGGTAATCTTTCGTTCCCTGGCTATTATCTCCTTCCGGATCGGAGGTATAAGAAGAAGCTTTATAATTCACATACTCAATATCCGCGGTCAGGAAACCTCTTTGTTTCCGCACATCCTCTATTTCCCGGAGTACATAGGAGGCACTGGCCATTAACCGGTAGGGGGTAAACATCCAGTATGAAAACTGGCCATCCTGATTATTATTCAGAAATGAGGAGGTTTGTGACATTGTGCCCTGGTAGCTCTCCGTGTTGGTGGTAACAGAAGCACTGTACTGGTCGGTCAGGCGGTAAAAGCTGGGTGTATGAAATGCCAGTCCCAGGCGCACATGTTCCACCGGTTTATAAATGACGCCCATTTTCAGGTTAACCCCGGAACCCTTTGTTTCGAGATTCTGTGTAAATACAGCGTAGTCAAATTTATTATTGGGATCAGTACCTGCATCCGCTTCTGTAAAAGTAGAAGTCCGGTCATAACGCAGGAAGGGTACCCCCAGGGTGAAGCCCATAAACCACTTATCATGTGATGCACCTGCAAAAGCCAGGGCCAGTTCGGTGATCCCTCCACGGGATTCCACAACATTTTCCTGGAACAGACCGGTGCTAAAAGGAGCCCGGGTCTGAAACTGATAGTTGCCGGAACTGCCCCCGGCCACTGTATCGATCCAATAGGTATTAAAAGCGAGACTGCTGCCAAACGGATAGTTTTGGGCAACCGCATTGGCATCTGTTACTCCGTTGATTTCTTCCAGAAATTTATGGGAATAGGAACTCTGGTTGTTTTGTCCGCGGTAAAGCAGGTTGGTGCCAAAATTCGCCGTTCGGTTTATCGCTAATGCAAAAGCAGAACTGGAATTCCGTCCTTTCCTGTCTTTTTCAGCCCCATTGCCGATTACCAGTCCGGATGCACCAAAAGAAGCATACTTCCGGTTGTCTTTTTCCTGGCGGGAATAATATGTCGCATTATTGTTCCATAAATTAAACCCGGGACTCAGGACAAAATCGCCGGTTTTGTAAAAACCAAGGCCGGCCGGATTTACATACGCGGCGGAAAGATCGCCACCCAAGGAAGCCATGGCTCCGCCGACAGCCTGTTGCCGGGCCGTACCGGAGGACACATTCCAGGAATAACGAAGCGCATCGGTGGGATCCTGGGCCAATAAGGGTCCGGCACAGGCAAAAGAAGTCAGTATGAAAATTATTTTTTTCATGGTAACAGTGAATTACAGGTAGTCAATAGTGATTCCAGTATTGCTGGACAGTTTACAAAGCCGGTCATTGTTTCCGTTATTGAATTAGAAACGGCGAACCGGGGCGCTGCTGCCAGAAGAGGAACCAGAACTGCTGGATGAACTGCTGGAAGAAGACGATGATGAAGAAGGCTTTGTGCCGGAAGAACTGCCGGACGATGAATTATTATTTCCTCCGCTGAAAATTGTCCGTAACAGGTTGCCGGTATTGCTTCCGGAGTTGGAACTGCTGTTTCTCGGAGCGGTATAGGTATTGCCGTTATACCCGTTATTGCTATTCCCGGGTAAACTGTATTTAGGATTGTTAAATTGTGTTTTCGGATTGGAAACGGTGCTGGTGCTTTTCGGATTATAAGTATTCAGATTCGCCATCCGGGGTTTGGGCGGGTTGGAAGCAAAACTATTGTTTACAAAGATCGTATGGGAACAATAGGGATTGTAATAATAATTCCAGGTATTATAGGGGTTATAATAGGAACCATAATAGTAATTATGGCCGAAACCAAAACGCTCGTATGCGTACCAGTCGTTCAGGTCGTTCCATTGATTACGGTTACGGATTTTCATGCGCAGGTAACGGTCTTCCTGGAAATCCTCCTCATACCGGTAACGACGGTCATCTTCTTTTTCTATACGAACATACTCATCCTGCGGACGGGTAGGGGAATAGTATACATCATCAGGGGTTTGCCCTGTTTTGTAGGCGGTGGTACAACTGCTCAGAGCAGCTACAACGAGTGCCAGGAGTAAAACAGATGATTTCATGGCAAATGGTTTATCGGGTTAAAGTTGAAGTTACTACTTTTGTGCGACTTATATGGGCACACAATCGTTTGCATTGACAGTACAAAGATTTAACCAATTCCGTGAATTATTGTATATCCGCCTGTTAAATAAGATTTAAAGCCTGAAAAGCAGTTAAACCAAGCAATATGAGCAAAGAGATCACATCGCGGGCCACCGATTATTCCCAATGGTACAATGACTTAATCCTGAAGGGGGAACTGGCCGATTATTCCGCTGTCAGGGGCTGTATGGTGATAAAACCCTACGGATTTGCCCTATGGGAGCATATGCGGGACGCACTGGACAAGATGTTCAAGGATACCGGGCACGTAAATGCCTACTTCCCGCTTTTTGTCCCGAAAAGCCTTTTTGAAGCCGAAGAAAAAAATGCGGAAGGTTTTGCCAAGGAGTGTGCTATCGTAACACATTACCGTTTGAAAGCGGATCCCGCTAAACCAGGGAAACTGATGGTGGATCCCGAAGCCAAACTGGAAGAAGAACTGGTGATTCGTCCTACCAGTGAAGCGATCATCTGGAATACGTATAAAGACTGGATACAATCCTACCGCGACCTGCCCATCCTGGTGAATCAGTGGGCCAATGTGGTACGATGGGAAATGCGAACCCGGCTATTCCTTCGAACAGCCGAGTTTCTCTGGCAGGAAGGACATACGGCGCATGCCACCAAACAGGAAGCCATTGAAGAAGCGGAAAAAATGCTTCATGTCTATGCTGATTTCGCCGAAAACTGGATGGCCGTTCCCGTGATCAAAGGCGTGAAATCTGCGAATGAACGTTTTGCCGGAGCGGAGGGTACGTATTGCATTGAAGCGTTGATGCAGGACGGGAAAGCATTACAGGCCGGTACTTCCCACTTCCTCGGACAGAATTTTGCGAAAGCCTTTGATGTAAAGTTCAGTGATAAGGAAAATAAACTGGAGTATGTATGGGCCACCAGCTGGGGCGTAAGTACCCGGCTGATCGGGGCCCTGGTAATGGCACATAGTGATGACCAGGGACTCATCCTGCCGCCCCGGATTGCCCCCACCCAGGTGGTGATCGTTCCGATTTATAAAGGAGATGAGCAGAAAGCCCAGATCGATGCCAGGGTGCAGGCGATCATGAGTGAACTAAAGGCCCTCGGTATCCGGGTCAAATACGACGATAATGACAATGCCCGACCAGGCTGGAAGTTCGCAGAGTATGAAATGAAAGGGGTACCCGTGCGTCTCGCTATTGGTGCCCGTGACCTCGAGAAAAATGTAGTGGAAGTGGCCCGGCGTGACACCAAGGAAAAGATGGTGATCAGCCTGGATGGTATTGCAGGCTTTGTAAATAACCTGCTGACGGAGATTCAACAGTTCATGTTTGATAAGGCAAAGGCGTTCCGTGATGCCAATATCACACCGGCAAACAGCTGGGAGGAGTTTGAAAAACTCCTGGACGAAAAAGGTGGTTTTATCTCCGCCCATTGGGATGGAACCCCTGAAACTGAAGAAGCCATTAAGGAAAAGACCAAAGCCACGATCCGTTGTATTCCGTTGGATAATCCTCAGGAAGAAGGGATGTGTATCTTTTCGGGGAAACCTTCAGTACAACGGGTGCTTTTCGCAAGGGCCTATTAAGCCGTGGATCGATTTCAACCGCTCCGGTTTGTTCATTGCAAAATTATTTGCAGTAAACAGACCGGAGTTTTATATTTACTGAAACCTAAAAAAAAATTGTATGGAACAACAACAGGAAAACTCATTATTTGGCCTTAGCATTGATAGCGTAACGGCTGGTTATTTAAAAGAAACCGCTTCCTGGGCGAAACTGCTTGCCATTGTAGGAATGATCGGTTGCGGGTTTATTGTTATCGGAGGCATCGTGGCGTCTATGGCGATCAGCAGTGCCACCAGTGAGTTAAGTCGTGAAATGGGCGGCAGTGGTGCTTCAGCTGCAGCAGGTGCGGCGATGATGATTTTTTATATCATTATGGCAATTATCTACTTTTTCCCCTGTCTTTTTACACTCCGGTTTTCAAACCATATCAAGGTAGCATTGAATGCAAATGATCAGATGGCACTGAATGAAGGAATGCGCAATTTAAAGGCGACCTTCCGTTTCATGGGGGTGATCACCATCATCTTTATTTCTTTGTTTTTACTGTTATTCTTACTCGGGGGACTTGGTGCCGTAATGGGCTAATCGTTTCAACAGTTCAATTGGTTGAAAGGAAATTGTAGTCTTTCAGGAGTAAATCTAAAAAATCAAAAGCAGGCATACCTGATTCAATTTTCAGGTGTGCCTTTATTTTTGCGGCAGCCGTTTCCGCCATATGGTAATCCCCTTTACGGCGCGCGGTGTCCAGGATGTTTTTTATGGAATTGATATCCCGGTCGCTCAGCTGCATGATCTGAGGAAAAGAGGGGACATAACTGTCGGCCACTTCAATAAATACGGTATCTTCTATATCGCCTTTGGTCTGTGTGCGGATAAGGATCGTCCTCGCCAGCAAGTCGCCTAAGCGCTGCCCTTTTTTACTCGCTACAACCAATATGATGTCGGTGATAAAGAAGCCGATGACTGAAAGTACCAGAATGATCGCCTGTGTGTTTTCTCCGGTATATATTTTACCTAAACCCATTAAGAGTAAAAGTAAAAACCAGATATCCCTTAGCATCCAGCGGATAAAAAGCTGGCTGATACCGGCTTTGCCTCCGTTCTCATTCACCACCCGCAGTTGCATGATCTTTTTTCCCAGACTCTGCCCGTTCAGCAGGATCTCCATCGAAATATGATAAAAAAAGATCGGACCCAGTATAATAAAAAGGGAAGCCCAGTGGAGGTTCATCCAGTTTTCTTCCGACCGGCTGTTCATATTCCCGGCTATTGAGGTAAGTAAGGCCACTGAAATCTTGTAGTAAATGATCAGGAGAATGGTATCAATAAAAAGGGCAAGGATCCTCCGGAAGAATTCAGGTACTTCGAATTCCAGGTCAATATTGAAATTGGTGGGAATCTTGATTACAGCCATCGGGTAAAGGTAAGTACAGAACAGGAGAAATAATATTCGCCAGGTCCTGCTTTTCTTATTTTAAAAATAGTATTTTACAAGCAAAATTCATCGATTGAGGGAAGCCCTGTTTATAAAGAAGAATAAAGACCGCTGGCTGAAAAACCAGCATCTCCCCCCGGATGATCCGGACGAGATGGCCGCTTCCTTTACACAGCTGGTGGATGATCTGGCGTATGCCAAAACATTCTATCCATCTGGCAAGGTCACCCACTATATCAATTCGCAGGCTTCGCGGATATACCTGGATATTTATAAAAACAGGAAAGAAGATTCCAACCGGATCTGGAAGTTCTGGAAGTATGATCTGCCACTGACCATCCGCAAACATCATGGCATACTGCTTTTTGCCACCCTCTTTTTTATCCTTTTTTTTGTAATAGGCTTTTTCACGGCTTCCGTGGATGAATCTGTTGCCGGCGAAGTACTGGGGCCCCGGTATATCGAGGAAACACATAAAAACATCGAAAAAGGAAACCCCTTCGGCATCTATGAAGGAGGAAACAGTATCCTGACCTGGCTGGGAATCATGGTAAATAATATGATCGTCGCCCTGCGCATGTTTGCCTCTGGTCTGGCACTTGGTATACCTTCCCTTTATGGGTTAGCTGAAACCGGGGTGATGGTCGGTGTGTTTGACCAGATATTTGCGGCGAAAGGACTGGCTGCAGATTTCTGGCTGGTGGTTTTTGTACACGGTACACTTGAAATTACGGCGATTATATTAGCCGGTGGGGCCGGACTGATCCTGGGAAAGGGATTTCTTTTTCCCGGAACCATCAAACGCATGGATGCGTTCAAACAAAGTGCAAAGGACGGGACAAAGATCATGATCGGCCTGTTGCCTGTATTTGCTGTGGCTGCTTTTTTTGAAGGATTTATAACACGTCTGTATAACGATCTTTCCTGGCTGACAACCGGTGTGTTTTCTCTTTCTGTCATTTTTGTCATCTGGTATTTTATCATTTACCCCATCCGACTGCATAAGCGCTTATCGGTACAGTTAAACGAGGAGGAAGTATAGTGAGCCGGAATACCCTGAACCCGATTTCTTTTTTCCTTGTGTCCTGGAAGCGCTATCCGGTCTTGCTGATCATGGCCTTGCTTTCGGGTGGTTTATTGCAGGCGCAAACAGATGATCCTGATATGGAAGAGGAAGACACCACCATCACCCGGACGACAATAGAAGTGGCGCCGGTTGAGACCCTTGATGAAGAGGAAGAATCCACTTCACATTTCATTCCACTCCGTGAAATGGATTCAGTCAGCCTTTACCGCCGGAAAGTACCCGACAGTGTGATCAACGCTTTACAGGAGGACGACAACTTCTGGTATGCCAATGCCAACATAGAAAAAAAGAAACCGGAAAAAGTAAAGAGCCGCCGGAATATCCAACCGGACTGGGGTTTTGGCTGGATGTCGACCATTCTTTGGGTGGTGATTGTCGGCGTATTTCTCGCGGTAGTGATTTACTATATGGCTGAAAGTGGGTTGTTCAGACGCAAAAGGAGATTGGTGACTGAAAATAAAAAGGACCCCTCACTGGAGGAAATGCCGGAAGATATATTTGCAATCCGCTATCAGCAGGAAATTGATAAGGCTGTTGCAGGTGGAGACTACCGGCTTGCCGTACGCCTGCAATATCTCCGGTTGTTAAAACATATGGCAGAGAAAAACCGGATCCGCTATCAGCAGGACAAAACCAATATGGACTACCTGATGCAGCTGTATAATACTGAATATTATCATGACTTTTTCCGTATCACCCGCCATTACGAGTATAGCTGGTATGGCCGGTTTGCTGTATCGCCGGACGCCTACCGGCTGATATCGCAGGATGTGGAGCAGTTTCAAAACAAGCGTTAACCCAGTTGAAAAGAATACTACCATATTTGCTTGTTACCGTGCTGGCTGCCGCCATCATCCTGTTATATATTTCCGGGAAGGCGGCCAGAAAAAGAAACTTTGACGACCGTGTAACATTGAAGCGGCAGGATAAAATTCCCTATGCCACATATGTAGCTTTTCAGCAGTTGCCTCATCAGTTTCCTGGTGCCCGTATACAGGTAACCCGGAAAGAACCAGGGTATTGGGATTCGGTTTCCGTATATGATGACCGGCAGGCATTTATCTGTATTACGGACCGGTTCGGGGCAGACGAATCAGAAATGAAGAAGCTGATTGAATTTGCCCGTTATGGAAATGATGTTTTTGTCAGTGCCCGTTATATCTCTTCCAAAGCTGACGAATTTCTTCGTTGTGGCAGCAACGCGCCGGAGTATTACAGACAATATCCAGGTGATGAAGAGGATGGAAAAGTGCGGTTGACCCTTAATACTCCGCCATTTACTGACACTGTACATTACCAATACCCCGGTAAAACCTTTTCATCTTTTTTCACACAAATGGATGAACGGTACACGCAGGTGCTCGGTTTTGATGAAAGCGGACGACCGGATTTTATCCGCCTGCAGACGGGTAAGGGTAATTTTTACGTTCACCTGGAACCGCTGGCTTTTTCCAATTATTTTTTACTGCATGAAAAAAATATCGGGTATTATGAAAAAGTTTTTTCCCTGATCAGCCCGGAAGTGAAATCCATTATTTGGGATGAGTATTATCTCAATAAAAAAATGTCGTACGATCAGTCACAACAGCAGAAGGGGTGGATGACGGTCCTGATGAATATGAAGAATGCAGAAGGGGAAAAGCCATTTCGGGCCGCATTCTGGTTGTTAATCCTGTTGCTCATTGTATATGTACTAATGGAAATGCGGCGCCGGCAACGTTATATACCGGTGGTACGGAAACCGCGCAATGATTCACTCGATTTTGTGAAGACGATTGGCCGGCTGTATTATGACCGGAGTGACCATAAGAATCTATGCCGGAAAATGAGTGCCTATTTCCTTGAATTTGTACGAAGCAATTATAAACTGCCTACGGGTATTCTCAATGACGATTTCATCCGGCTGCTCCACTTTAAGTCAGGGGTTGAAGAAAAGGAGATTGCTGAAATCGTTTCCTTTATCCGGCAACTGGATGAAGGGCACACTATACATGAGCGGCAGCTCGCCTTTTTTCATAACCGACTTGAATCATTCTATAAAAAAGCATAAATATGGAAGAACCAATTTTTCAACAACGTACCGATCTCTCTGCACTGAATGCAGCAGTTATGGCAATCCGTTCCGAGATTAAAAAAATTATCGTAGGACAGGATGAAATGGTGAAGTTGATTATAGCCGCTCTGTTGGCAGACGGGCACGTTCTGATCGAAGGTGTGCCCGGTGTGGCCAAGACCCTTACAGCAAAACTCGTGGCAAAAAGCGTGAATGCCGGCTTCTCCCGGGTCCAGTTCACACCCGATCTCATGCCGTCCGATGTACTAGGTACTCCAGTATTCAATCCCAAGGAAGCCAGTTTTGAATTTAAAAAAGGACCGGTATTCAGCAATATAATACTGGTGGATGAGATCAACAGGGCTCCGGCTAAAACACAGTCGGCCTTGCTGGAGATCATGGAAGAACGACAGGCAACTATCGATGGCAAAACCTACCCGATGGCCTCTCCGTTCATGGTACTGGCTACGCAGAACCCGGTAGAGCAGGAGGGTACGTATCGGTTGCCGGAAGCGCAGCTGGACCGGTTCCTCTTTAAAATCGTGGTGCCGTATCCTTCTGAAACGGAAGAGATGAATATCCTGACCCAGTTTCACCAGATGGGCAATACTTCTGCGCTTGATATGATCAATCCGGCACTGAATGCAGAGCAGATTAATGCCTTGCGGAAACAGATCAAAATGCAGGTGATGGAAGAAAAGCTGTTGCAGTTTGTAGCCCGGATTGTTCACCAGACCCGGAACAATAAGTCCATTTATCTCGGTGCATCACCCCGTGCTTCCATTTCGATTATGAATGCCTCAAAAGCGATCGCGGCTATGCAGGGAAGGGATTTCGTAACACCTGATGATATACTGACTGTAGTTATACCCGTATTACGTCACCGGATCATCCTTTCTCCTGATAAAGAAATGGAAGGGATCAGTGAAGATGATGTAATCCGTCAGATTATCCAGGGAATGGATGTACCACGCTAACTGATTAACTCATACCAGTGATCCGATCTTTTTATTTTAATAAAATTGTCTACTATATAGCCGGGGCTGCTGCGATTCTGTATGCCCTGAGCTATTTTATTCCGTCTTTCTACCGCATAGCCGGACTGATGCTGGTATTGCTTGGAGTGGCTGTACTGATCGATATGATCCTGGTGTACAGTAAAAACAAAGGTATAACGGCCAGCCGTGAACTGCCGGAGCGGTTTAGTATCGGCGATCAGAACAAGGTGCAGATCCGCCTGACAAATCACTATGCGTTTACTGTTAAAACCAGCATCATTGACGAACTGCCCGTTCAGTTCCAGGAACGGAACTGGATGCGCAAACTTATATTACAAGCAGACCAGCCCGCCATACTGGACTATACGTTGCGGCCTGAAACCAGGGGAGAATATACGTTTCACGACATTAATGTATTTGTACATGCGCCCCTGAAGCTGGTCAGGCGACGTTTTGTTTTCGAACAGGAACAGGTAGTGAAAGTATACCCGTCCTACTTTCAGATGCGGCGTTACCAGCTGCTGGCTATGAGCAACCGCCTGCAGGATGCCGGGGTTAAAAAGATCAGGAAACTCGGACATAGTATGGAGTTTGAACAGATCAAAGAATATGTGCGGGGAGATGATTATCGTACTATCAACTGGAAAGCCTCGGCCCGTAAGCAGGACCTGATGGTGAATAATTATACGGATGAGCGGAGTCAGCAGATATATTGCCTGATCAACAAAGGCCGGGTGATGAAAATGCCATTTCATGGAATGACCCTGCTGGATTATGCGATCAATGCCTCCCTGGTATTGAGTAATGTGGCCCTGGTGCGGCAGGATAAGGCCGGACTTATCACTTTTGAGAAAAACCTGGACACATTCGTGCTGGCTGATAAGAAACCCACACAAATGAACCAGGTGCTGGAAACACTTTATAAACAGAAGACCGATTTCAGGGAAGCTGACTTCGAAAAACTGTTTTCCGTGATCAGGAACCGGATCACTAACCGGAGCCTGCTGGTCCTTTTTACCAATTTTGAATCCATGGAAAGTCTGCAACGCGAATTGCCGGCTCTCCGGAAAATTGCCAAGTATCATCTCCTGCTGGTCATCTTTTTTGAAAACACAGAACTGAAAACGGTATTGGAAGGGAAAACCAGGTCACTGGAAGATATCTACATAAAAACCATTGCAGAAAAATTTGTCTTTGAGAAAAAACTCATGGTAAAAGAATTGCACAAAAACGGAATTCCTTCCATCCTTACCACCCCGGAGGGGCTGACCGTAAACACGGTTAATAAATACCTGGAGCTGAAAACCAGAATGTCGATTTAAGTACGAAGTGGTTGTTTTACGGGTGCTTTTTATTCCCCGGTACAATTGCAATCTGAACGACTTCTCCATACTTTAGTTCATTCCGGTCTTTAAGATCGTACTTCGTACCTCTTATTTTTAAACGGCTTTCCCATCCTTTAGTTAATCCCGATCTTTAGGATCGTACTTCGTACCTCGTACTTCGTACTTGTCTTCGTACTTTTGTATTTATGGAGAATCCCGTCAACATATTCGAAGAAGGTCAGGTGCTGCTGATCGATAAGCCGCTGGAGTGGACCTCTTTTGATGCTGTGCGTAAGATCAGGAACCTGGTGCGTACAAAGAAAGTGGGGCATGCGGGAACACTTGATCCGCTGGCCACCGGATTGCTGATCGTGTGTACCGGTAAGTTTACCAAGCGCATCAATGAGTTTATGGCACAGGAAAAAGAGTATACCGGGACCTTTACCCTGGGGGCGGTCACACCCACTTATGATCTCGAATCCGAACCCGTCAGTCAGCGGCCCTATGATCATATCACCCCTGAAATGATACAGGCGGCTACGGTTCCTTTTCTCGGAGAAATTTACCAGGTGCCACCCGCACATTCGGCGATCAAAGTAGCTGGCAAACGAGTCTATGAACTGGCCAGGGCCGGAAAGGAAGTAAAACTTGAGCCCCGTAAGTTATTCATTCATGCATTTGAGATCACCCGGATTGAATTACCCGTCGTGGAATTCCGCGTCGTGTGTTCAACGGGCACCTATATCCGCAGTCTGGCCCATGATTTCGGAACGGCCCTTGGATGCGGCGCCTACCTCAGCAAACTATGCCGGACAAGAATCGGTGAATTCTCCCTTCAGTCAGCCGAGTCGATTGCAGGCTTTGAGCAACGGGTGAAAGCCCTGAATGCTACAGTTTAAATGGATAATTGATGCCAAGCTGTAACTGCCCGTTGAGCGGTTTCCAGTTATAGAACCATTTATTCTGACTGGTTTGGTTCTGCAAATCCGGACTCGGATCCTTTACTTTATAGGCATAATCCAGGCGGATGATGAAGTACGTGAAATCAAGCCGGAGGCCGGTTCCCATGCCAATCGCAATATCTTTTCCCAGCCGGCTTAATTTGAATACTTCTTCCGGATCACCTGCTTCTTTTTTCATGAACCATACATTCCCGATATCAGTGAATAAAACACTTTCGATTCTGGTACCCGCTATAGTCGTAATCTTGAACCGGTACTCCATATTCATCTCCAGCTGGATATCCCCGAAGCGGTAGGGGTATTCATTGTAGTCTTTGATGGCAGAGCCCGGGCCGAGCCGGCGGAGCCGCCAGGCACGCATACTGTTGGGGCCGCCGCCGAAATATTGTTTGAAGAAGGGGAGGGCATTCCGCTTGGATTTATTGACCGTGGAATTGAATGCATAGCCGATTCCTGCAAAAGCCCTGAAAACAAATGAAGAATTTTTCCGTTTAAATTGTTGTGTATACTCCGCATTTATCTTCATGAATTTATACAACTGGGTATCCAGAAAATCGCTGGGGATAAGACCCGCCAGGAAAGGCAACTCCAGGTTCGCGGAAAAAACAGAAGGCTTACGTGGATGCGTGTTTGTAAGCGATGTGCCAAGTATGATCGTGGAAATAAAGCCATCCGTGAATACATTCTTCAGTGCGGGATTCGCCGCAATGAGTTTATCAAGACTGTCCTTCGGATCCAGTTTGGAGTACTCGATATTGGGTAGTTTTATTGAAATCTGGGTCAGTTTATGGCTGCCGGGTTTCACGTACTGGTACTCATAACCCCAGGAGGCATTCACAGAAGTCAGGTTAAATAATTCCCGTCTTTCAGTTCTTGCCGCATTAAAACCAAAAACCGTCCTGATATTATTCCGGTCTGCTTCCGGGATCCAGCCAAAACGGGGAAGCATCGCTTTAGGGAAATAGATCGTATGACTCAGCACAAACTGCTGGGATTGAACAAAATTGTTGCCCAGTTCCACTCCATACCGGATATTGCTGTTGGTCTGAATGGCCGACCTGGCAAAGTTCCGGTTCGTAATACCCACATTCGTTCCGATGCTGAACAGGTTGCCGAGATACTGATTCTGATTCTGGCTTGTTTCAATATTCGCGTTGAAAGAGTATTTTTTGGCAGGGGTCAGCCGAATGATAAAGTCTGCCGTGTCCTGTCCCTTACGGGTTATTTGTTCAATATTAGACAGTCGCCAGGCGCCCAGTGAATTAAAACGGTTGATCGTTTTGTAATAATTTTTCTGACTGTAAAGATCACCCCGGTGCAGATAAACATGCGCAGGCAGGATCTTTGATCGGAATGCCTTCCGGTACGATATTACCTGGATTCCATTCACCCATTCCACTTTACGGGTATAACCGGCTGTATCCGGACTGTATTCAGGATGAATGGTGATATTTCCGACATAGTACTTCACCAGCTTGCTGGAATCAAATCCGGGGCGCAGTATTATCTCGATATTCGCTGTAGGGTTCTCCCTTTTCTCTTTCAGCTCCTGAAGTACCTGTAATTGTTCAAAAGGGTCCAGGCTGGGATTCAGCAGATTTATATCAAGGGTATCCCAAACACCTTTTAACTCTTCCCGGTTAAAACGCAGGTAACCGTTATTGCGATACAGGTCTACCAGGCGGTCCAGTTCCATGGAGATGGCAGTTTTGGCAAAGGGTTCCCCTTTTTTCAGCAGGGATTCGTTTTTATTCGCGAGGGTGATGGACTGTATTTCAGCCTCTTTAAGATTATAACTGATGGAGTCCAGTCTTACGACTTTCCCCGGGTAAACAAAAAAACTGATAAAGGCTCTTTGTTGATCTTTAGTCTTGAGCTGAATACTATCTTTATAGTAAATAGAATCGTGAAAGTAACCGAGGGAGTTGAGGAGCGATCGCATATAAAGGATCGACCGGTCGGCATTTTCTTTTTTATATACCGGGGGATTCTTCATTACACTGTAAAAAAGCTTGGACACTGAACGGGCCCGTATACTGTCATCCAGCTGTCCTTTCAGCCGGGATGCCAGGATTTCCTTTTCTTCGTTGGTGAAGTTGCCATTTACCGTGATCTTTGTCTCAAATACGAATGGCTTTCCCTTCGGATAATCTTTAGGAATTACGCTGCAGGAAACAAAAAAGGTAATTATAACAGAAAGTGCCGGTAAAAGCTGCAGCAGTTTGCTTCGATGGTAAGGCTGTCCTGTTATCATAAATGGTAAAAGAGTGACTATGCTTGGTAAATCTACAATCAAATATATTCAAAGTTTAGGCCAGAAAAAATTCAGGGACGAGGCCAGGGTTTTTATTGCCGAAGGTCCTAAGATAGTAAGTGAGCTGATAAAAGCCTGTCCCGGGCAGGTGAAACAGGTTTTTGCCCTTGAAGAATGGCTGAATGAACAGCAGCAGCTGTGCCGGAATATAGAGTCCGAAGTAATATCTGTAGAAGAATTAGAAAGAATTTCACAATTAAAGACGCCCAATAAGGTACTGGCATTGGTTGATTTTTTCAGTAATGAGTCCATACGGCTTGAAGGCCGGCTGAGTCTTGGTTTATGTGGTATTCAGGATCCGGGCAACCTGGGTACAATTATCCGGATAGCGGACTGGTTTGGTGTCACTCAGGTTATTTGCAGTGAAGATTCAGCGGATCTCTACAATCCCAAAGTCATACAATCCACCATGGGAAGTATTGCCCGGGTGAATGTTTATTACAGTGACCTGGGAGGATTACTCCGTGAAATGCCCGGTTTTCCGGTATTTGCCACCGTGTTGGATGGAATGGATGTTAAATCAGCAGGACAACCAACACAGGGAATAATTCTGATCGGGAATGAATCGAAGGGAATCCCCGGGGATTTACTGGACTTGTCCAATAACCGGATTACCATTCCGAGGAAAGGCGGGGCTGAATCGTTGAATGCCGCTGTAGCTGCGGGAATCATTTTGGCTCACCTTACCTGAACCGGATCGCTTTTACGGGCTGGATACGACGGACCAGAATGGATGGAATCAGCATCACCAGGAAGGAGACCAGTAAAGTCAGCCCGCATACCAATAGCACTTCCCACCATACAATTTTCACGGCGGCCGAACTCAGGTAATACGCTTCTTCTTTCAGCTTAATAAAACCGGTTTCCTGCTGTATCCACAACAACAGCAGGGCGAGCACCGTACCAATCACAATTCCAGTCAGGGTGATCAGCATGGAATGCCGGAGAAAAACTTTTTGTACGGTCCAGTCACTCGCCCCCAATGACTTCAGGATGCCGATCATCCGTACCCGTTCCAGCACCAGGATCAGCAGGCAGGTGACCAGGTTTATCACCGCGATGGCAATCATAAAACTGATCAGTACATTGCGGGTAACATCCTGCATATTGAGCCAGTCAAAAATATTCGGGGAAATCTTTTTGACACTGATTGCGTCCCAGGTAGCCGGAAATGAGTCCAGTTCATGCAGCTGTATGGCAATGGTATCAGTGAGTTTATAGTTATTCAGAAAAATTTCATAACCACCTGCCTGGTCGTCATTCCATTGATTCAGGTTCCGGATCAGCCGGATATCACCAATAGCGAAAAGCCGGTCATATTCTTCAATACCGGTTTTATAAATTCCGGCAATACTCATTTTTTTTGTCCGCGGGTTTTCACCGGGTTTAAGGAAATAAATAAGCAGGCTGTCCCCAGGCTGAATCTGCAAACGGGAAGCCGTATAATCGGAGACGAGCAGTTCGCGGCTGAACAGACTGTCCGTAAAACGGATGGGCCGCCCGGATTTTATAAATTGTTTAAGGTGTTCAAAGTCGTAAGTGTGGTCCAGTCCTTTTACCAGCACACCTTCAATGTCCTCCCTGGTTTTAAGCAGGGCATAACGCGTGGCAAACGGATGTATACTCTTCACTCCCGGGTACCGGGCAATAGTACTGACTAATGCGGTATCTTCTGAAATAGCAATTTCTTCCGAAATAATAGCTTTCCCGGGTTGTTTTTCCTGTACACGGATATGTCCCCAGAAACTGAAAATTTTCTGGCTGACCGCTTCCTGGAAGCCATTTGCGAGGGCCAGGGTAACGATCATTACCATGACACTGATGATCGTGGCCGCTATCGATAAACGGATGATAAACCTGGAAAAGGTCTTTTGCTGATTAAATGCGATGCGGTTAGCTATGAATCCTGCAACCTTCAATGATAATAGTTTGTCTTTATCAAAAATAAGGTGCTGCTCAGGATTTATCCTTTTTTTTAACGTATTTTCAACGAATATTTTCAGAGAACAACCCGCTCATGAAAAAAATAATTTTAGGGCTGCTTTGCTGGCCAATCTTCCTGTCGGCCCAGATACCCGATCATATTTACCGTCCCAACATACGGACCGTGAAACTGTTTAAGTACGGTGATATTTACAGTTATCCGGTACTGCAATTGGGAAATAATGAGCAGTTGGAATTGCATTTTGATGATTTGGATAATGATGTCAAAAATTATTATTACAGTTTTCAGTTATGTAATGCGGACTGGACACCGGCCAATGTGCAGACGTTTGATTATATACGGGGTTTTCAGAGTAACCGGATCGGGACTTACCGAAGTTCTTCAATCGTTCAAACCCGGTATACACATTACCAGGCCATACTTCCTGAACGGAATTCCGGGCCCACAAAGGGCGGGAATTATCTGTTGAAAGTATTCCTGAATGATGATACATCCAGATTGGTTTTCACCAAACGGCTCCTGGTAGTCAATAAGAAGGCTTCGGTAGCCGGCCAGGTATTGCAGCCGTTTAATGGCAATATGTTTCAGACGCATCAACGGGTACAGGCGGGGGTCAGTACGGCAGGCACTCAGCTCAATCCGTTTTCGCCACAGGATTTGAAACTGGTCATTTTGCAAAATTTTAATTGGGGCAGTGCCAGTCTGATCGACCGGCCCACTTTATTTCGGGGTAATTATTATGAATACAGTGATGATGCTTTCACCACATTTCCTGCCACAAAGGAATGGCGATGGGCAGACCTTCGTAGTTTTCGTTTGAGAAGTGACCGGGTACAGCGGATTGTAGACAGCGATACTTCTTCCCGTATTGATATTTACATTAATCCGGATATGGACCGGCGTCAGCAGATTTATATTTATTACCGGGATATCAACGGCTTGTTTTCATCAGAAAATCAGGATAATGGCAATGCGTACTGGCAGGCAGACTATGCATGGGTGCATTTCACCTATGTTCCACCCGGCAACCAGCCCATACCAGGCAGACAGGTTTATCTTTTTGGAGAACTGACGCAGTATTCACCAGATGAGGCCACAAGGATGGAATTTAATCCGGAAAAAGGGGTCTATGAAAAAGCACTTTACCTGAAACAGGGTTATTATAATTATTCCTATGTAACCCTGCCTGACAGGCCGCAGCGCGGAGTTCCTGCCCTGCCGGAAAATGCGGAAGGCAATTACTGGGGAACAGAAAACAGTTATATGATCCTGGTCTATTTCCGCCCATTTGGTGCAAGGGCCGATGAATTAGTGGGCTACAGCCTGATCAATTCAGCTTTCCAACGCTGAAATTTTTTCCAATACAATACGAATCATTCGGTTGCACTGCCTTATCTTTGCGCCGGCAGGTCTTACACGACCAGCTCCTGCTGAATCCTCCCAGGGCCGGAAGGCAGCAAGAGTAGGTGGTTGAGCGGTGCGATGTGAGTAGCCTGCCACTTTTTTACCCTCCGTAGTTTTAACGAAGGCGGGTTTTATTCTCCGTAGATTTATCGAAGGAGAATTTACCCTCCGTAGCCTTGGCAAAGGAGGGGTTACTCCCCTTAAGGTTGAAGAAGGAGGATTCCCTTACAAACTCAACATCTTAGTATTCAAAATACATCATCATGAAATTTTTTATAGACACAGCCAACCTGGCTCAGATAAAAGAAGCCAATGAACTGGGAATCCTCGACGGAGTAACCACTAATCCTTCCCTGATGGCCAAGGAAGGCATTAAAGGTGAAGCTGCCGTAATGGACCATTATAAAACCATTTGTGAAATGGTGGATGGGGATATCAGTGCAGAAGTGATCAGTACCGACTTCAACGGTATCGTTGAAGAAGGAAAAAAACTGGCGGCCATCCACCCCAATATTGTAGTGAAAGTGCCGATGATCAAGGATGGTATTAAAGCAATTAAATGGTTCAGTGATAATGGTATACGGACAAACTGTACCCTTGTTTTCTCTGCCGGTCAGGCTATCCTGGCGGCAAAGGCAGGAGCCACTTATTTGTCTCCCTTTATTGGAAGAATTGACGACAGCAACTGGGACGGTATCGACCTGATCGCCCAGATTTCTCATATTTATTCAATCCAGGGTTATAAAACAGAGATCCTGGCCGCTTCTATCCGGAATGCCCTTCATATCGTTAAATGTGCAGAAGCCGGAGCCGATGTTTGTACCTGTCCGCTGGATTCAATCCTCGGTCTGCTGAAACATCCCCTGACCGATATCGGGCTGGCTAAATTCCTGGAAGACGCTAAGAAATTTGCATAAGTTATTTCCAACTGACAATTTGAGAGAAAAGATCCTGGCAACAGGATCTTTTTTATTAAGTACGAGGTTTGAAGTACGAAGTACGAGGTGCATAACGTAAAAGTTGCGTCTGCCCGTTATTTTAGATTCAACCTTCTTAGAAGGGGCTGTTGACTACTATCTGCTAACTACTAACTACCGACTAATTAGAAGGGGTTGTTGACTACTATCTACTAACTACTAACTACCGACTATTTTGAAGGGGCTGTTGACTACTATCTGCTAACTACTAACTCTTTCCTGCCTTTGTAACGGGGGATCCGGTACTGTTTTGATCCAGATAGTTTTTTCAATGATGATGGCAGGATTTGATTTAAGGATGGCTTTTACGGTCACTTTTTCTTCTTTAAAATCGACAGGAATAATCAGTTCATTTCCTTCAAAACGTGCAGCAGGGCAGGAGAATTCCACTTCTTTCGCGGTCATCGGCTGCCAGCGCCCATTGCTCAGCTTTCCATCCACATTGATATAATTATGTTGTCCTTTTTTCAGACTGTCCGTATACAGGTGAAAGTAGATACTGTCTATCGTTTGCGCTTTAACCACAACGGAAGCCAGGAGAACCAGGATGAGTAATAAAGGTTTCATTACTGCAAATGTCGAAAAACCGGGCCAGAAAGTTGTATCCAGGGCGGAAATGCCGGAATCAATCCTTTGAATTAACTTACATCGGGATGTTGAAGACGGGGTAGCCGGATTATTTTAACATTTTTTTCGATGAAAAAAGATTGGGTTAAACAGGTAGGTATTTTGCTGATCACTACAGGCAGCTGGCTGATGCCATATGCGCAATCAGTAAGTCGATTGCATGAAAAAGCCATTGTAGTGGATACACATAATGATTGTCTGACGGAGCTGACCCTCGATGGGAAAGATATTTCGGTTCAGCTCTCCACTGGTCACAGTGATTTGTACCGGTGGAAAAAGGGCGGGCTGGATGTACAGTTTTTCTCCGTCTGGACGGATAAGACACCCCGGCGTCCGGCCGGCTTTTTTCATGATGCACTGGAGGAAATTGATTCCCTGCACCGGATCATCCTGCGGAATCCCGACCGGATGACCTTTGCCGATACATACAGGCAGGTTAAAAAACGGTCACACCAGGGCAAACTTGTGTCATTGATCGGCGTCGAGGGAGGGCACATGATTGAAGAAGACCTGGGTAAGCTGGATAGTTTGTACACGCTTGGGATGCGTTACCTTACCCTTACCTGGAACAACAGTACTTCCTGGGCCAGCAGTGCTATGGACGAAACAAACTATCCGGAACGGATCAAGCATAAAGGACTGAATGATTTTGGCAAACAGGTGGTGCAACGACTCAACGAGTTGGGCGTGATGGTGGATTTATCGCATGTCGGCGAACAAACCTTCTATGATGTTATTGCTATAACCAAAAAGCCCGTCATTCTTTCCCATAGCTCGGTCTGGTCCATCTGCCCTGTTTTCCGCAATGTGAAGGATGATCAGATCCGGGCCGTGGCTAAGAATGGTGGCGTGATCTGTATAAATTTTTATTCCGGATTTATCAGCAAAGAGTATGACGAGCAACAGAAAAAACTTTTATTTATAAAGGAGAAAGAAGAGGCACTTCGGAAAGGATTAGAATTGTCTGCTGATCAGGATAGCATTAATTCCGCGAAACGATGGGAAATTTATTATGACTCAGCTATGAATGCAGTTAGACCTTCTTTGTCACAACTAGTAGATCACATTGACTATATCGTAAAACTGGTAGGCGATAAATATGTGGGTATCGGCTCGGATTATGATGGGGTAGGGTCAGTACCGGTCGGTCTTGAAGATGTAACGACCTATCCGAAGATCACAGAGGAATTACTCCGTCGTGGCTATTCCAAAAAATCCATCAAACGCATCTTGGGAGGGAATGTGCTGCGGGTGATGAAGGCGAATTTCTGATCAGCAGGCAGTCGGCACCCATCAGTATTAAGATCGTCTTTCTTAGGAAACCAACTACTATCTACTAACTGCTAACTACTATCTAAATAAAAGCCCCGGTTTAAAACCAGGGCTTTTATTTTAAGCGAATTCTTCTTTTTATTAACGCAGGAACAACATCTCCCGGTATTTCGGCAGGTACCATTCGCGGTCATCCACCAGGAGTTCCAGTTTGTCAACATGGTAGCGGATATCATCGAAGTAGGCATCCTTCACCTGGCTTTGGTAGGCAATGGCCTTGGTGCGGGTACTTTCCATATTGTTACAAACCTTACGGGCTTCAATCATTTTCTCTACCAGATCGGACGTCTTATTGATGTGTTCGGAGATCTTTTCGAGAATCTGCTTCTGGTTGGCAAAAGAAGCATCACTCAGACCGGCTTCTTTCAACCCACGGATATTGTTGGCCAGCAGGTTCTGGTAACGGATGGCGGTCGGTAAAACGTGGCTGGTGGCCAGTTCACCCATAATGCGGCTCTCGATCTGTACTTTCTTGATGTACTTTTCCAGTTCGATCTCGTGACGGGCTTCCAGTTCGCTGTGGGAGTAGATATGGTTGCTTTCAAAGAGTTTCTTTGCTTTTTCCGTCACCATAGCATCCAGTGCCAGCGGAGTGGTTTTCACATTGGGTAAACCTCTTTTTTCCGCTTCCTTGGCCCATGCTTCGCTGTAACCATCGCCTTCGAATAAAACTTTTTCGCTGGCAACGATATACTGGCGGATCACATGCATGATCGCGATTTCTTTCTTCTCACCTTTTTCAATCAGGGCATCCACTTCTTTTTTGAATTGCTTCAGGGTGTCAGCCATAATTGTATTCAGTACCGTCATCGGGTTCGCACAGTTGGCTGTGGAACCTACAGCACGGAATTCAAATTTGTTTCCGGTGAAAGCAAAAGGAGAAGTCCGGTTACGGTCGGTATTATCCATCAGCAGTTCAGGAATGCTCTTATGAATATCGATCTTCAGCATGCTCTCATCGGTCTCATCCATTTTGTCGGATACTCTTTCTTTTACATCCTGCAGTACTTTGGACAGGTACTGCCCGATGAATACGGAGATAATGGCAGGAGGGGCTTCGTTGGCACCCAGGCGGTGATCGTTCGGTGCAGAAGCAATAGAGGCACGAAGAATATCAGCATAATCATGTACCGCTTTGATCGTGTTTACGAAGAAAGTCAGGAACATGAGGTTGGTCTTGGGGGTCTTACCGGGCGCCAGCAGGTTCACCCCGGTATCAGTGGCCATACTCCAGTTGTTGTGTTTACCACTACCGTTGATGCCGGCAAATGGTTTTTCGTGCAACAGTACCCGAAGGTTATGACGACGGGCTACGCGATCCATCACATCCATCAGCAGCGAGTTGTGGTCTACGGCCACGCTCACTTCCTCAAAAATGGGAGCGCACTCAAACTGGGCAGGAGCTACTTCATTATGACGTGTACGGAGAGGAATTCCCAGTTTATAGGCTTCTGTTTCAAAGTCACGCATGTAGGTGTACACTCTTTCAGGAATTGATCCGAAATAGTGGTCTTCCAGTTGCTGGTTTTTTGCGGAAGTATGTCCGTAAACGGTACGGCCGGTCATCACCAGGTCGGGGCGGGCATTGAACATAGCTTCGTCGATTACGAAGTATTCCTGTTCCCAACCCAGGGTGGCGGTTACCCGGCTGACATTTTTATCAAAATAATTACATACATCCACCGCGGCTTTATTCAGCGCATCCAGTGCTTTCAGCAGGGGTGCTTTGTAGTCCAGTGATTCACCGGTATAAGAAACAAAGATGGTGGGTATACAAAGTGTTTTTCCCTGGCCGATCTCCATAATAAAGGGAGGAGAGGAGGGATCCCAGGCCGTATAACCACGGGCTTCAAAAGTGGCCCGTAATCCGCCACTGGGGAATGAAGAAGCATCCGGCTCCTGCTGTACGAGTGCATCTCCTTCAAATTGTTCAATTGGTGTACCGTCACCTTTCAATGTAAAAAAGGAATCGTGTTTTTCGGCAGTGGTACCTGTCAGTGGCTGGAACCAGTGGGTGAAGTGCGATACACCTTTGGCTTCGGCCCAGGCACGGATACCGGTGGCAATCTGGTTGGCAACTGCACGGTCAATCTTATGACCGGCTTTAATTGAAGACTGAAGGCTTTTGTAAGCTTCATCGCTCAAAAACTCACGGGCAGTTTTAAGCGTAAATACATTGCTGTTGAAAATAGCAGTGATTTTAGCTGCGCCGTCCACCAATACATCCGATTTGGAGGAAAGGCCATGGATTGCATTAAAACGTAGTGACATTTGAAGTATATTTTTTGCAAATCAACGGAATTACGACTGTTATTCCAATTTTTTATCAATTATAGGCTTCAATGGGGGAAAAAATGTGATGAAAACAAAAGATTGAATGAAATCTGAACGTTCATTAGCGTAAAAAATAAATATTATTTTATTTTTTCATGTATTTTATGATTTCGTTTCGGATTTCGGGCCAGTTAATCCGGACAATCAGTGGAATAAAGAGGAGTGGAATAATGACACTTTTGTACCTGGCAATAGCGCCCACATTGTTATTGGTGAATCCGATTGCTAATAACAGGGAGACAGCATAGAATAGAAAAAGGTAAATCGTATTCTTTGCCTGTGTTCCAGGGGTTCTTTTCCATAGAAAAAGAAGGAAGAGCAGTACAAAAAGATACATTTCAATGACAGCTGCCAACGATAGCAAATGATGAATCTCCCTTGGATAGGGTCTTAAGACGGTCAGATTAATGGCCTGTGGTGTGTTCTTCAGAAAACTGACCGCAGTCGGTTCAAGCGCATTTATGGGGACGGTGGTTTTTCCGGGCTTGATTTTTAAGAATGCATATTGTTTTTCCACAACGGCATTCGGGAAATCCAGGCGGGGGCTGATATGCCTGAAATTGAAAAATAAAATTATAAATAAGATGTATAAGCTACTGAAAATCAGCAATCCATTCTTTTTAAACTTTTCCGCAATAACCCAGGTAAATAAAGCTGGAACTAATAAAATGGCAACGAAATTCCGCAGGATGAGTACCATTCCCAGGCTGAGTACAAGTGCCAGTATTTTTTTCCAGGTAAAATGTCCTTCTTTTCCTGCAAAATAAACACTGTAGCAGGATATGGCAATACCGGTAAAGATCAACCCTTCTTTATGAATGCCACTGGTCCAGTACAGAAAAGAAGGGATACCGATGAGGGATAAAAAAATCACCATTTTTTTGCCGGGATACATATCGGTCAGCACCCTGAAAAGTGCCACGATGCCAAAAAGATTCAGGAAAGAATAAAAGATCACATTGACATAATAAAAGCCCATACTCAGGACGTCAAACACCGAAAGCATTTTTACAAAAACATTCCCTTTCAGATCATTCCAGTAGGAGTTTTGGGTGCCCAGAAAACGGCTCATGCCATCCTCATACCCGTTCCGGAAAATATTGGTCAGGTATTCCTGCGGATTGGTTTGCATTAAATGGTATTCGTAAAGTCCGACCTTATGGAAAAACCAGGTATCCCACATTTTGGCATAGCCCCCATAATAAATACCGATCCAGCCGTAAAAAATTCCGGCCATTACTTTCAGGAAAAAAATGATCCTCAGTTGTGAATGACTAAGTCCCGAGCGGGTAAAAAATTTCACTTTGGTGACCAGCCAGGCAAAAAGGAGCAGATAGCCGACAAAAAGCAGGTATTCCAACGTAAAAATTTTGTCCGCAATAATAGCCAATATTGCCGTGATTGTCAGCACAAAGTTGAAAAGTCCTGCACGGCCAGTGCCGCGTATGCTTTACTTTTGCGGTTCAATATAAACCTGCATGGAAGTAACTGTAAAAACAGCGGAACAACTACGATTAACTGCGGCCGAGTTTGAACTGATAAAAGAGAAACTGGGTCGTACCCCTAATTTCAATGAACTCTGTGCATTCTCCGGGATGTGGAGTGAACATTGCAGTTATAAAAACTCGATTAAATGGCTGAAAACGCTGCCCCGTGAAGGAGGCCGCATGCTGGTTAAAGCCGGGGAGGAAAATGCAGGATTGATGGATATCGGCGATAACCTGGGGGTGGTATTCAAAATTGAATCACATAATCACCCATCGGCTATTGAACCTTTCCAGGGTGCCGCTACCGGAGTAGGGGGGATTCACCGGGATATATTCACCATGGGTGCACGGCCTATTGCTGCCCTGAACTCCCTGCGGTTCGGAAAGCTGGAAGAAGATAAAACACAACACCTTTTATCCGGAGTTGTACACGGTATTGGCCACTACGGAAATTGTTTTGGCGTGCCTACGGTTGGCGGTGAAATTTATTTTGATGAATGTTATCATACCAACCCACTGGTGAATGCGATGAGTGTGGGTATTGTTAAAGCAGGGGAAACCGTATCTGCAACCGCCCTGGGTAAGGGAAACCCTGTGATGTTTGTAGGAAGTGCTACCGGTAAGGATGGAATAGGTGGCGCATCATTTGCCTCAGCCGATATCACTGCTGAAAGTGCACAGGACCTGCCTGCTGTTCAGGTGGGCGACCCTTTTCAGGAAAAGAAACTGCTCGAAGCCTGCCTTGAAGTGATTCAGACCGGCGCCGTTGTGGGGATGCAGGATATGGGTGCCGCAGGTATTATTTGTTCTACCGCTGAAATGAGTGCCAAAGGTGAAGTAGGAATGCGGATTGACCTGGATAAAGTACCGACCCGCCAGCAAAACATGAAAACCTGGGAATTGCTCCTGAGTGAAAGTCAGGAACGAATGCTGCTGGTGGCCGAAAAAGGACGGGAAGCAGATGTCCAGAAAGTATTTGAAAAATGGGATCTGCCCTGCTCAGTGATCGGAGAAGTGACAGACAACGGTCTGCTTGACTTCTACATGAACGGCGAACTGGAAGCATCGATACCCGCTCATGAACTGGTGCTGGGTGGTGGTGCCCCTCAATATGACCGTGAATTTAAAGAGCCCTTATACCTGGCAAAAATCAATCAGTTTGACCCGGCATCTGTTGAAGTACCGGATGATTTACGCAAAGTGGCTGAAACATTGGTGCAGCTGCCTTCTATCGCTTCTAAACGCTGGATATATAACCAATATGACAGCATGGTGGGAACTAACAACACGTCCACCAACGCGCCCACCGATGCGGCCGTGGTGCTCGTAAAAGGAACCACCAAAGGGATAGCCGTAACCACGGACTGCAACAGCCGTTATGTATATGCTGATCCGTACAAAGGAGCCATGATCGCAGTAAGTGAGGCCGCCCGCAATATTGTTTGCAGCGGAGGTTTACCGCTTGGTGTTACAAACTGTCTGAATTTCGGTAATCCGTATGATCCGGAAGTCTATTACCAGTTTGTTCAGGCCATAAAAGGAATGGGTGATGCCTGCCGGAAATTTGAAACACCGGTCACTGGCGGAAACGTGAGCTTCTATAACCAGAACCCCGATGGTCCTGTTTTCCCCACGCCCACCATCGGAATGGTAGGATTACTGGAGGATGTCAGTAAAAAAATGACCCTGCATTTTAAATCGCAGGGTGACCTGATCTTACTGATCGGCAGTTCCAATGATGATATTAACTCTTCTCAATACCTGGCGAAAATCGCCGGGGTACATTATTCACCGGCTCCTTATTTTGATATTGATGAGGAGTATGCGCTTCAGCAGACTGTTGCGACCCTGATCAACAACGGACTGGTGGAGTCTGCTCATGATGTCAGTGATGGCGGACTCTTTGTCTGCTTACTGGAAGCCGGATTCACCAACGGACTCGGCTTTGATGTGGTGGCCAGCGATGCGGATATCCGCAAAGACGGATACTGGTTTGGAGAAAAACAAAGCCGCGTAGTAGTGACGGTAAAAAGAGAAAAGCTCGAGGCCATTAAAAAAGCACTGGGTAACCATCCCTATGAAGAACTGGGACTGGTTACGGATGGTTCAGTAGAAGTGGATGGGATGGAATGGGGCATAATCAGCGACTGGAAAGAGTCCTATGATACCGCTATCGAGAATTATTTATCCAAAGAAGAAGCAGGGGCGGCGCTGAGTTCAATCTGATCTGGTAACGGGTTTTTGTATGGATCGACAATCAGTCATATTGCTTACCGGCGCTGCCGGGTTTATCGGGTCTTACCTCCTGGGATACCTGAACCGGCAGGGGTATGAACAGATCATTCTCTCGGATGATTTCAGCCGGACGGACAAACTACCCAATTACAGCCGCAAGAAGTTTACACATCAGGTGGAGCGGGAGGAGCTGTTTGAATGGCTGAATCAGCACAACCCGGATATTAAATTTGTATTTCACCTTGGCGCCCGGACCGATACCACGGAATTTGATTACCGGATTCACGAAAAACTGAACCTGGAATATTCCAAACAGATCTGGCAGTATTGCGTCAAAAAAAACATTCCACTGGTATATGCCTCCTCCGCGGCCACCTATGGTGCCGGTGAGCTGGGTTATAACGATGATCACGCTATCGTAGCGGATTTAAAACCGCTGAACCCCTATGGCATTTCAAAAAACGAATTTGACAAATGGCTGCTTGAACAGGCCGCTGATTGCGGGCTGCCGCCTGCCGGCTGGCAGGGACTTAAGTTCTTCAACGTATACGGGCCCAATGAATATCACAAAGGACGCATGGCCAGCGTGATCTTTCATTCTTCCCGCCAGATCCGCGAAACCGGAAAGGTGAAGCTTTTCCGCTCACACCGACCTGACTATAAAGACGGGCAACAACTCCGTGATTTTATTTATGTAAAAGATGTGGCCCGTGTTTGTGTCTGGCTGATGGAACACCGGATCGCTTCCGGTTTATATAACCTGGGAACCGGTAAAGCCCGTTCCTTTGAAGACCTGGCCAAGGCCACATTCGCCGGACTGGGACTGCCCCCGGTGATTGAATACATCGACATGCCTGTAGATATCCGTGACAAGTACCAGTATTTTACGGAAGCCAATATGCAGAAATTAATAAACGCCGGTTATAGCCAACCTTTCACCTCCCTCGAAGACGGCGTTGAAGACTATGTAAAACAGTTCCTGAAAGAACACTTGTATTACTAAGTCTAACACACGTTCATTTTACCCAATTAAAACTGATCCGGATTACATCCCTCGTATTATTACAGTAATTTTATAGCAGAAACTGAAAACTATGTCAAAGAAGATTGCCATTATTGGCGGAGGAAATTTAGGGGCAGCCATTGCCGACGGACTGATCATGAGTGAATTCAGCCGCCCGGTGGAAATCAGTATCACCCGCCGCAACCTGGCTCCGCTCAGCCGTTTTGCGGAAAGAGGATGCATGGTGCACAGTGATAATAAAAAAGCTGTCAGGGAAGCCGAAGTAGTAATCCTGGCGGTGAAGCCGTATAATTATGCCGATATCATTAAAGAAATAAAACCACTCCTTAATCCCAAAAAGCACATAGTCGTCTCCGTTATAACCGGGGTGTGGGTGGAGCAATTGCAGAAAGCAATCGGTAAACCGGTGCCGGTCATCCGGGCCATGCCCAATACAGCCATCGCCATACAGCAGAGTATGACCTGTCTTTCTTTTGCAGGGGCCACCAAAGCGCAGATCGATTATATCCAGGAATTGTTTGGCCAGCTGGGCAAGACGGTGCTCATCGATGAAAAACTCATGGATGCGGCCACGGTACTTGGTGCTTGTGGTACGGCTTATGCCATGCGCTATATCCGCGCTAATATACAGGGAGGTATTGAAATCGGATTTGATGCCGCCACAGCCTCCCTTATTGCGGCCCAGACCATTAAAGGCGCCGCTGAATTATTACTCGAAAAAGGTACACACCCTGAACAGGAAATTGATAAAGTAACCACCCCCAAAGGCTGTACTATTGCCGGACTCAATGAGATGGAGCACCAGGGATTCAGCTCTTCTCTGATCCGGGGATTGGTGGCGAGTTATAATAAGATCAAAAAAGATTGACAACTGATCAATATAGTTCTCCGTTCTCCATATCAACCTGAAGTATCTTCCTGCGCATAGTCATCTTGTTCACGCGGATCAGGTCACCACGCTGTGGTAGATTATGCCGGTTTTCCAATTGACGGGTTCCGTAGATCTCAAAGCTGTTTTCCATTTTTACAGCCGGAAAAAGATTATAGGCCGATTTGATATAAAGCGTTTTACCGTCATATACCCCCCAATAGTCAGTTACCAGGCTTTCGCCGCCCTTATTCCGGATATATAACTCATCTGTCAGATTGCCCCGGCTGATCCGGATTTCCTCGCTGACCGGTTTATTGGCCAGGAAATCGCGGAATGTATAAAAGATCCCTTGCTGCAGGGTACTATCTCTCAGAACGGGGTGATGAAATCTTGCCTTATAGAAGCTATCCACGGCTGCAATCTCCAGTTTTTTCCGGTTGGCCAGTTGTCCGGACAAATCGGTCTGTATAAGTCTGCGTGCTACCGAATCAAAGGGCAGAAAGAAAAAATCCTTCATCCGGGTTGGGTTAAAGGGGAAATAATTCAGAAACCGGTCATCTATTTTAAAAAGCGGCTGCAGTTGTTGGCCGGTCCGGATATAGATATCCAAACCTGCTTTGCAAAAACCGCCCCATTCACTTTCGTTGAGCCAGTCTTTTTGAACAATTTTACGCTGGTTGATTTCCGGAAGGATTCCTTCCTGCAACCAATAAGACCGGATAACAATGAAAAGACTATAAGGGGAGGCCGGATCCAGGTTCCTGCTGAAATACCGGTTTAGCAGGGGCGTCCAGGTCAACTCCGTTTTTATTTTACAATAACGGGCTCCGCTGCAGGAATTGTCCAGGTATCCGTTTTTAGAACTGTCAAAGCGGAAATCAGCTATTTCGATGGAACGAACAGGCAAACTTACTTCCTGGTCATAAAAGAAACTGTTTGTAAAAGAAAATACCGAAGTGCCAGCACCCTGGATGAAGCGGATTCTGTCATCCTCCTGTGCAATGAGGAATGACCCGAAGCCGGAAAACTGGGTCAGAAGGGTGAAAAAGAGTCCGATACGCATAATGAAACCGGCCGGTTATTGCTGGGTTAAAATCCGGGTATAAATTGTCCTCACTAAACTACTGTTTTTTCCACATCCAGGATTGCTCATTTTACCGGCAAGTAAATTTCTATTACCTTTACATGACCTCCCGGATTTTTTCTGCCGAACTACTTCCGATGGTCAGCTGGGTGGGGCGAATTTTCAGAATTTTTATGGATAAATATTGAGTAGTTCCGGGTTACCGGGATGCAGTATTTTTTTTGTTCCTCCCTTTTTTAATTGACTAAACTGACCATTATGGCTAAATACATCTTTGTTACGGGAGGCGTTACTTCATCATTAGGAAAAGGAATCATCGCGGCATCGCTTGCCAAATTACTCCAGGCAAGAGGCCTGCGTGTGACAATCCAGAAATTTGATCCGTATATCAATGTGGATCCGGGCACCCTCAATCCGTATGAACACGGGGAATGTTTTGTTACCGAAGACGGGGCGGAGACGGATCTTGATCTCGGTCACTATGAACGCTTCCTGAATATATTTACCACCCAGGCCAATAACGTAACCACGGGCCGGATCTACCAGACGGTGATCAACAAAGAAAGGGAAGGGGCCTATCTTGGCAAAACCGTACAGGTAGTACCACATATTACGGATGAGATAAAAAGAAGAATGCAGCTGATCGGGCAAAGCGGCGATTATGATATTGTAATTACTGAAATCGGTGGAACAGTTGGGGATATCGAATCCTTGCCCTTTGTGGAAGCCGTACGGCAGTTACAATGGGAATTGCCTGACGAAGATGCCGTAGTGGTGCACCTGACCCTGATCCCTTACCTGAAAGCAGCAAAAGAACTGAAGACCAAACCCACGCAGCACAGTGTGCGGATGCTGAGCCAGGAAGGTGTACACCCGGATATTATTGTCTGCCGGACTGAACGGACGCTCGGCCCTGAAATCCGCCGCAAAATAGCCCTGTTCTGTAATGTGAAACAGGAAGCGGTGATCGAATCCATCGATGCATCAACGATTTATGAAGTGCCCCTGCTGATGATGCGGGAAGGATTGGATAAGATCGTACTCAAGAAAATGAATATTACCGGTTACCAGGAACCCGAACTGACAAAATGGAAGGAATTTCTCGATAAACTGAAATATCCCAAAGGCAAAGTAACCATCGGACTCATCGGCAAATACCTTGAATTGCAGGATGCCTATAAATCCATCCTGGAATCCTTTATACATGCCGGGGCAATCAATGAATGCCAGGTGCAGATCGTGAATGTACACAGCGAATTCATCACCGATGATAATGTAGTGGAAAAACTCGCCGGCCTTGATGGTCTGCTGGTGGCCCCGGGATTCGGGCACAGGGGGGTGGAAGGCAAGATCGTAGCCGTGAAATATGCCCGTGAAAATAAACTGCCTTTCTTTGGTATCTGCCTGGGAATGCAGATGGCCGCGATTGAATTTGCGCGGAATGTACTGGGATTAAAGGACGCCCATTCAACTGAAATGGACCCGGATACAAAAGAACCGGTGATCGACCTGATGGAAGAGCAGAAAAAAGTAACGGCCAAAGGGGGCACCATGCGTTTAGGCGCTTATCCTTGTGATATCAAGGAAGGCACATTGGCTCATCGTATTTATAACAATACATCGATCAGCGAAAGACATCGTCACCGTTGGGAGTTTAATAACAGCTACCTCGAACAGTTTGAAAAGGCCGGCATGATGGCCAGTGGTAAAAACCCTGGCACAGGTCTCGTGGAAATAATCGAACTGGCTAATCATCCTTTCTTTATCGGGGTTCAGTACCACCCGGAACTGAAGAGCACCGTAGAAAACCCGCAACCCGTATTTGTTCATTTTATTAAAGCGGCCAAGGAATTTGCCGAAAAAAAAGTGGAAGCCAGGAATCCCTTGCTGCAGAGTGAAATGATTTAGCAGTCGCCAGCCGGCTGTAGGCAGGTGGCAGTCTTCTGACAGGTGCAGCTATCTGCCGTCTGCCTACTGTTGCCTGCCGGCTACTGCCTGCCTACTGCCGCCTGCAGGCTGCCTACTGCTATCTGCCGCCTGCCGACTGTATATTGCCTACTGCCGACTGATTACCCTATCTTTGCGACCTTAAATTTCCCTCCAGAATGAATTTCGATCGTAACACCATAATCGGGTTTGTAGTCCTTGCGCTGTTATTTTTTGGCTACTTCTATTATAATAATCAGGAGCAGAAACGCTATAATGATAAAGTGAAGCGGGAAAAGGCCTTTAGTGATTCCATAGCCGCGCTTAACAAACCCAAAACTGATACACTTGCGCAGAAAAAAGATAGTGCACAGGCGGATACACAACGGGTAGTGGCCGCTTCCGGAACATTCAGGGATGCTGTAAAGGGAACTGAACAGCTGATTCAGACCAGCAATGAGCTGATCAATATTACGTTCAGCAGCAAAGGGGCCCAGGTTAAAAAAGTGGAATTAAAGAACTTTAAGGGCCTGGACAGTAATCTGCTCCGGCTCGCGTCTTCCGATTTTGACCGGCTGAGTTATCCCGTAGTAACCGGACCGAACCAAACGCTTCAAAGCGCCGATTTCTATTTCAATAGGATCGACTCTTCTAAAAATGCAGATGGTTCAAAAACCTATGCATTTACCCTCACTTCGTCTGACAGTAACAATGCCGCCCGTATTGTACACAAATACACAGTGAAGCCCAACGATTACATGATCGATTTTGATATCGAATTTCAAGGGGCGGATCAGTTGCTTACACAAGGAAATTTGAATCTTTCCTGGCAGTATTCAGCCGCTCAGCAGGAAACCGATATTGATTTCGAAAAGCAAAACACACAGGTTGGTTTTGTGGAGAATGAAGAATTTGATTATTACACGGTGGGCAACCGGAATAGTGTTGATTTTAACAAATCAGTGAGTTGGGTAGGGGTGCGCCAGCGTTTTTTCTTTACGATCTTCCAGGCAAAGAAAAATTTCAGTTCCGGTAAACTGGAATGGACGCTTCCGTCAGACAGCTCACATGTCCTAATACAATCCACTGCCAATATGAAGGTTCAGCTGCCTGTTACCTCATCCGCTGCAGCCGGTTTCAGTATGTACTATGGTCCTTCGGATTATCATATTCTCAAAAAGTATGATCAGAAATTTGAAAAGCTGGTGAATTTAGGTCAGGGTATGTATGCATTTGTCCGCCCGCTGAATCGTTTTGTAATTCTCCCGATATTCGATTTTTTCAAGGGGTTAACACCGGGCAGTATGGGATTGGCTATCGCCTTACTTACCCTGTTTATCCGTTTATTGATTTCCCCGTTAACTTATTCCAGTTACCTGAGTGGTGCAAAAATGAAGGCCCTCCGGCCCGAAATTGCCCGCCTGAAAGAAAAAACGGCCGGGGATCAGCAGGCTATGAGCATGGAACAGATGAAATTGTTCCGGGAAGCAGGGGTGAACCCCCTGGGAGGTTGTATTCCGGCCCTGCTTCAAATCCCGATCTTCTTTGCCCTCTTCAGCTTCTTTAACTCGGAAGTCAGTCTCAGGGGTGCGGAATTCCTCTGGGCCAATGACCTGGCCGCTTTTGATGATCCGATCAAATTCGGGTTCAGTATCCCTTTCCTGGGAAGTCACCTGAGCTTATTCAACGTAACGGCAGCAGCAACCAGCTTCCTGATTTCCTGGTACAGTATGAGTATGACCCCAGACCAGAGCAATCCGATGATGAAGTACCTGCCTTATATTTTCCCGGTATTTCTCTTATTCTTCTTCAATAAACTGCCTTCAGCGCTTACCTGGTATTATACTGTTTCAAATGCGGTGACCCTGATCCTGCAATTTATTATCCAGAATTATATCATTGATCACGATAAGATTCTGGCAAAAATTGAGGAAAACCGGAAAAAGCCGAAGACCAAGTCCAAATGGCAGGAACGGATGGAGCAAATGCAGGAACAACAGAAAAAACTGAAGGATACACAGTATAAGAACAAGCGCTAAGCTGTTAAAATACCCTTAAGAAAGACCGGGATTTGTTGCAAAACACCCGGTTTTTCTGTTTAAGCAACTTATTGGCTAAATTGGCACGTCTTTTAGATATATTATACAGTAAACTACCATGAAAAAGATATACACGATAAGCGCATTACTGGGATTGCTGATGATCAGTATGGACCTCTTGGCCCAGCGCCGGCTCACGGAAGCCACTATTTCGTATGACATTGTGATCAATACCACCAACGAAACCCCGCAGGCCGCTGATCTGCTCGATGGTGCCACCAGTGTGGTTTACCTGAAAGGCAGTTCCAGCCGTTCAGATATGATCAGTTCCCTTGGAACACAGGCCACGATCGTGGACGGAAAAACAGGGAATGTGACCGTGTTGAAGGAGTACGGTGAACAGAAGTATATGATCACCATGACCCGTGAAAACTGGAAAGAGACAAATAAAAAGTACGAAGGGATCACGTTTACCTATGTGGAGGAATTCAAGACCATTGCCGGTTATAACTGTCAGAAAGCTATCGGTAAGTTGACGGATGGCAGTACGTTCAATGTTTATTTTACCAGGGATCTTGTTCCGGTAAATAAGGATTTTCAATACTTAAATAAGAATCTGCCCGGATTGGCTATGCAGTACGAAGCCACCCTTGGCAACATGCTGGTGACTTATACCGTTTCCACGATCAATTTCAATCCCGTCCAGCAGTCAAAATTTGACCTGCCTAAATCAGGATTCAGGGTAATGACCTATGAAGAAAGTAAAGGGGGAAAACAGAATTAGATTAAAATTACTGCCGCTGAAACTGGCGGTTACCGAGATCCAGTTTTACTTTATTGAGCACTACGTTCTTTTTGAGTGGAACAATAAACGTAGTCCGGCCTTTTTGTACGGTAACAACCGTGTTCAGCCGGATGGTTCTTTTATTTGTTTCAGTATTGATTACTGAATTACCACGATAATTATAACCGGATTTTAATGAGAAAGAACCAGGTTTGGAAATAGTGCGGCCGGAAAGAATTTTGGTTTTGGGTTTGTCAGTTTTCTTATTTCCGTCACCCAAAGTGGCATAAGCACCCATACCGGTACAGGCAAAAAGCAGGATGATACCCAGCTTTTTAAGTCCGCTTGTCCATGTGGTATTGGCCCGGTTATGCTTCATTAATTACAAATGTAGTGACAAATAAAAATATAAAAAAACCGTTCGTCCAGAACTTTAGTACTCTATTAACGGTTCGGGCTGTAAATTGTTACATGTTGGCCGGTAAAAAAAATGTCTATTTTGCACATTTGGGGAAAACTAGGCGGCGATTCTACTGGTTTTTTTTACTTAACTTGTTGATAACAACAGTTTTCAGGGGGCAAAGGGATTTTGCTGTCTGAACCAGGCCTTAAACAGATTCAGCACTTTTAAAGACCGGAATTCATGCAAGAAAATCCATACCGGGAAGATAGTGAACTACTTCAGGAACTGCTCAGACAATTTGAAAACCTGAAAAATGGCCGCCCGCATTCCTTTATTGAAGAAGATTCCTTTGAAAAAATAATCGATCATTATCACGGGAATGAAGACCTGAAAATGGCAATGTCTGCTGCTACACACGCCTGTGAGCAATATCCCTATTCGGCTATGCTACGGATCAAAAAAGCCGATATTTTACTGGCCAGGCGGCAATACCATACGGCGCTCGATGTGCTGGAACAAGCCACCTTGTTGGACAGCGGGGATATCAATCTCTATATTCTGAAGACGGAAGTCTACCTGGCACTGGATCAGCAGGAGAAAGCTGTAACCCTGCTGGAAGAAGCGATTGCGTTGTTCGAGGGAGAGGAGCGGATGGAGCTCCTGTTTGAATTGGCTGATGTTTATGACGATTACGAAGACTTTGAGAAAGTGTTTGATTGCCTGAAACTAATCCTGGAGGATGATCCGAACAATGAAGAAGCGCTGTATAAAATCTGTTTCTGGACAGATTTCACCGGACGTAATGAAGAGGGTATCCGGCTTCATTTAAAAATTATAGATGAGTATCCTTATAATGAACTGGCCTGGTTTAACCTCGCAGCTGCTTACCAGGGTTTAAAGCTCTATGAAAAAGCCATAGATGCCTATAAATACGCGATCACGATTGAAGAAAAATTTGATTATGCTTACCGGAATATGGGGGACGCCTATATCCGCTTAAGGAAATATAAAGAAGCGATTGAAGCACTTGAGAAAGTGAATGAACTTGCCAAGCCGGAAGATGTGATTTTTGAAGCGATCGGTTATTGTTATGAAAAGCTGAAGAATCCGGCACAGGCCCGCTTCCATTACCGGAAGGCATCGCACCTGCGCCAGGACGATAGTAAGTTATTTTATAAAATCGCCTCCACCTATTTTAATGAAGGGCAGTGGACGGCCTGTATCCGTCAGCTGGAAACGGCCATGAAAATACACCGTAATCAACCGGAGTATAATTTACTGGCCGGAGAATGTAAACTGCAGCTTGGTCTTTACCGTGAAGCAGTGCAGTATTTTTCAACCGTTGTCCGGTTGCGTCCACGGAACGCGAATGGATGGGAAGCACTGATACGCAGCCTGTACATGGGTGGTTTTTGGGAAGAAGGAATTGAACAGGCGGAAGCCGCTCTGAAGTTAACCGGAAACAAACCCTTGTTTCTTTATTATAAAGCAGCCCTGCTGTTTGCCGCCGGGAAATCAAAAGAGGCCCTTTTATGGCTGGAAAATGCATTACAGGCAGCACCCCGCTTATTGAAAAAAATGGTGGAATTAAATCCGGCCCTTCTGCAGAACCAGTCATTGGTCGATCTGCTTGCCAGGTACAAGCGAAACAAGTCAATCTGATCCGTTCCTTCATTAAATCACACAGAAGCCCGCGAATCTTCCTTATTTTTGCCGCGTTTTAATATTGAGGTACATTTAATTATACGAGTATGAATTTTAATTTAACGCAAATACCGGACAGGAAACAAAAGCCCAGGCAATCAGGCCTTACGATGGTAATGGATAAAGGGCTGAGTATTGAAGAAGCTAAAAATTTCATGAGTGTTTCTTATCCGCATGTGGATATTGTAAAACTGGGATTTGGCACTTCATTCGTGACACCCAACCTGCGGGAAAAGCTGGAAGTATACCGTTCCTATGATATCCCGGTTTATTTCGGCGGAACATTGTTTGAAGCCTTCCTGATCCGTAACCAGTTTGAAGATTATATCAGTGTTTGCAAGGATTTTGGCATCAGCTATATGGAAGTCAGTGACGGGTCTATCACCATCCCGCATGCCGAAAAGTGTGGATATATTGAAAAGCTTACCAAGCATGGTACGGTACTGAGCGAAGTAGGCAGTAAAGACGCTGCCCATATCATTCCCCCCTACAAATGGATTGAACTGATGCGGGCTGAACTGGAAGCGGGATCCTCTTATGTAATAGCAGAAGCCCGGGAGGCCGGTAATGTGGGTATATACCGGGGTAGTGGCGAAGTACGGGAAGGATTGGTGCAGGAAATCCTGACTCAGATTCCCGGCGAACAGATCATCTGGGAAGCACCCCAGAAAGCACAACAGCTCTATTTTATCGAATTACTGGGTTGTAATGCCAACCTGGGAAATATTGCACCATCTGAAGTGATACCCCTGGAAGCGATGCGGATCGGTTTAAGAGGTGACACCTTTACATTATACCTGGATAAAAAAGAATCGGTCTGATGCGGCTATTCGGCCTGATTGGAAATCCACTGGGACATTCTTTCTCTGAAAAGTATTTTACCCGGAAGTTTGAGGAACTGCATATCCACAACTGCCGGTACAAATTGTTCCCTCTTTCAGCAATCACTGAATTGCCGGCACTACTGGATGCGCATCCTTCACTGGAAGGATTGAATGTCACGATCCCCTATAAGAAAGCCGTTTTAGCTTACTTAACGGACTCGCTTATACCGGAAGGGCTAAATGCCTGCAATTGCATTAAAATCAGAGACGGACAGCTGACTGGTTATAATACGGATGTTTTGGGTTTCGGGAAAAGCCTGACCCCATTACTGAACAGCACACACCAGCGGGCGCTGGTTTTGGGAAATGGCGGGGCCACTGAGTCGATTCTGTATGTATTGAAAGAAAAAGGAATTCCGTTTGAAGTAGTGAGCCGCAGCCTGCATAAAGGATCTACCCTCACATACAGCGAGCTCACGCGGGATATCGTACAAGCACATACACTGATCATCAATACCACACCATTAGGTACATATCCTCATACAGACAATTTCCCGGATATTCCTTATGAAGGGATTACTCACCGGCATTTACTTTATGATCTGGTATATAACCCGCCACTCACAAAATTTCTGCAGCAGGGAAAAGAAAAGGGGGCACAGGTCAAAAACGGGGAAGAAATGCTGGTGATTCAGGCAGAAGAAAGCTGGGCTTTCTGGAACCGGGATTAACAGCCCTTCATCTTCAGACGGGCTTCTTCCGGTACACCCGTTATTTTTTTTAGTGTATAATCGAAACAGACCATCCCGGTCCTGGCAAGGGCCACGGTTATGTTTCCGGCAGGGGTGTTTTTCTCCAGCTTATAAAACAGTTCAAATCCAACCCGTGAAATTTCGCCTGCAGTCACATAGGCAATTAACGATTCGCCATAAAACAATTCTTTTTTAAACTCTATGCACACATCGGACATGATCAGTGCAGAACCGGCCAGATTCATTTCCGTATAGCCGAAACTCCCTAGATACTGCATACGCGCCTCATGAATCAGGGAGAGGATCGTGTCATTGCCGGCATGTCCGCCATAGTTAATATCTGTTATCCGGACAGGAATCGGACAGGAAAACGTAAATACCGCGGGTGTAACTAATTTATTCCTTCCCATATTTGTGTAGTGCCGGTTCGCTGTTTTTTATCGGTTAGTTTTCTTCTTCCGTATTGATGAGCAGCAGCAAATCCAGGAAACTGTCTCCTGAATGCCCAAGCGATGATGTAATCATTTTTTCCCTCCATTTTTTCAGCTGATCTGTACAGGCTGGATCCTCTGCTTCACCGGAAAGACAGCAAACCATACCACCCAGCTTTTTGGAAACCCGGATGATGTTTCCTTCCGGGGTCATAAGCTTGATATAGCGTTCAGCCGGTTTGTTTTCGGAAAGTCCCGTTTCCACGGTATTAAGTCCTCTTGTACCCGCATCCCCGTTATAGGTATTAAAATAAAAGCCGGATACTTCGCGGGCTATTTTTTTAGCAGGATACTCCAGTTTTGCATATGTTTTTTTACTGGCTTCCAACGCGGCATCATTGCGGGCATCCTCATTCTCAGCGGAAGCTGTGGCTACCAGTTCTTCCAGCGTTTCTTTTGTCAGATCCGATTTGCCCGGATCAATAACAGGAAGCGTGTCCTGGTGTAAGGCCATCTCTTCACCTTTAACTCCGGGCTGAACCATCCGCATAATGCCAAGGCCAATGGTAACTAAAATAGCCGCTGCGGCAGCGTAACGCCACCAGGGAGTTATTCTTTTAATTGGTTGTTGTTCAGCATCAAGTTCACGGGCAATTTTGTCCCAGGTTCCATGTGGGGGAGCTACTTCAGTAGTTGCGAGTTCCTGCCCGATACTGATTTCTTCAAGGCCTGATAAAATCCGGTTCCAGTTATGCGGAGCCGGGTTCACTTCTGCCACTGCAAGCTGATTTCCGGTAGATTTAAACGCTTCCATTTCCCGGAGCTCCGAAAGAATATGCTCCCAGGCAGCCGGTGGCGGGGGTACTTCGTGATTCAATAGTGTATGACGGATCTGCTCACTCATGATTTCGTGCTTATGCCTCTTTGACGATCTATATGCGTTCTGACCATGTCCTGCAGGATGACCTTGGCCCTGGATAGCTGTGACTTACTGGTGCCCTCGCTGATGCCTAACTGGTCGGCTATTTCTTTGTGGGTATAACCCTCAACCACATACATGTTAAAAACGGTACGGTAACCAGGGCTCAGTTCCTGTACCAGCGCCATAATGTCTTTGGCTCCCAGTTCATCCAGCACGGACGTATATTTTCCCTCGATTGTATTTTCTTCTTTTTCTGTTACGGGCAACAGGTATTTCTTTCGGCGGAAATGCTCGATGGCCGTATTGACAAAAATCCTCCGGATCCAGCCCTCAAAAGAGCCTTCGTTCCGGAAACTGTCCAGTTTTTTAAAGACCTTAATAAAACCTTCCTGTAAGATGTCTTCTGCTTCTTCGGCATTGCCGGCATAACGGAGACAGACAGCATACATCCGGGGGGAAAACCGGCGGTACAATTCCTCCTGCATTCGCCGGTCACTTTCCATGCATCCTCTTATAAGGTCGTTGTCACTGATATTTTGGTTGCGTTCAGGTGTCAAAATTTGGTGGTTTTATTACAGGCTATTCAAAAATGCTACCAGTTTTTGGGTGGCTTTCTTCCGGTGACTGAACCGGTTCTTTCCTTCCATGTCCATTTCCGCAAAACTATGGTCCGAACCGTCAGGTACAAATACCGGATCATAGCCAAAACCGTTATTTCCACGTCTTTCCTCGGTAATATGGCCTTCGCAGATGCCTTCAAACAGGGTTTCCTGCCCGTTTATTAACAAGGATATAACGGTCCGGAAACGGGCCCGCCGGTTACCAGCTCCCCTCAGTTTATTCAATAGCTTGTCAATATTTGCTTCAAAGGAAGCGTCTTCACCGGCATATCGGGCACTTTTAACTCCCGGCTCCCCATCCAATGCTTCCACTTCCAGCCCTGTGTCTTCACTAAAACAATGGGAGCCTGTCAGTTCAAATATAGTGGATGACTTGGTACGGGCGTTTTCCTCCAATGTGTTATACGGTTCAGGTATATCAATGTTGATTCCGGCTTCCTTCAGGGTAATCAACTCCAACGGACCTTTCAGAACAGCACGGATTTCATCAACTTTATGCTGGTTATTTGTGGCAAAAATCAGTTTCAATGGAGCAATTTATATGGTAAAAAGTATTTTAAGATTATTCCAGAGACGGGTTTTAAGCGTCCGGTCGTTCTCCATTATTCCAAGGTCCGGACACCAATGATAGGTACATCCGTTGAAAGCCTGAAGCTGAAATTCGGGAAAACTTAAGGGCAGATTGATAGTACCCGGTTCAAGTCCGAACAGCAACACCCGGCTGCTGTGGAATTGGTTCAGCAACTCTTTATAACCAGTTCCTGGAGCATGGTGCAGGTTTACAATCGATACATCGGCAATGCTTAATTTACAGGCTGCCAGGATACCAGTCAGAAACTTTAACTCCTCATCCGGTAAAAAAACCACGTCTGCGTGCCGGACCAATACCAACACCTTCTTTTCATTATTGCCCAGTGCTTTAACCGTAATGGCAGTGGCAGTGGCAGCAGCTGAAGTGGATAAATTGATTAATGGCGTTTCTGTAACAGCAACGGGCCTGCCGGCGCCAGGGGAGCTGTCACCGGATTCTACGAGGTGATTTTTGTATAAGCCTGCCAAGGCGGCCGGGCTTAATTGAATATGATTAATATCCATAGTAACGTGATAAAAGTACTAATAGCTGTTCGCTTTTTTTTCGTTTCTTTGAGGTTCAAAAATAATCTTTTATGACGGCAGCAATGGATATTTCAGTAACCCGGGTGGAAAGGAGCAAACTCCAGGACCTGGATATGGAAAATCTGCCTTTTGGAAAGTATTTCACCGACCATATGCTGGAGGCGGATTTCGAAAACGGTGAGTGGAAAAATATTGAAATCAAGCCTTATCAACCGCTCTTGCTGAGTCCTTCAGTAGCAGCCCTGCATTACGGACAGGCGATTTTTGAAGGAATAAAAGCCTATAAAGACCGTGAAGGCCATCCGTTTATCTTCCGTCCGCAGGATAACCACAAACGGTTCAATATCTCCGCGGAACGGATGCAGATGCCGGCTGTCCCTGAAGAATTATTTGTGGAAGGCATGCGCAGGCTGATCGCACTGGACCAGGCCTGGATTCCGATGAAGAATGATTTTTCACTTTATATCCGTCCGTTTATGTTTTCATCGGATGAGTTGATTGGAGTCCGTCCATCGGACACGTATAAATTCATGATCATACTGAGTCCTTCCGGCCCTTATTATGCCGCGCCGATGCGGATTTATGTTGAGGAAAAATATGTACGGGCAGTGCCGGGCGGGGTAGGGTATGCCAAGGCCGCCGGAAATTATGGTGCTGCCATGTATGCCACCGCAGAAGCCAAGAAAAAGGGCTATGACCAGGTGTTGTGGATGGATGCATTTGAACATAAATATGTGCAGGAGTGCGGAACGATGAATGTCTTCTTTATTATTGGTAATACAGCGATCACACCCGGACTGGAACAAGGAACAATTCTTGGAGGGGTTACCCGTAACAGCGTGATCACCCTGTTGAATGAAATGGGGGTAACTGTTGAGGAAAGGGACCTGAGTATTGATGAGATTGTGGCGGCTTATAAAGCGGGCGAACATATGGAAGTATTTGGTACAGGAACCGCAGCCACCATTTCCCCGATCAAAGAGCTCGGGTATAAAGACATGTCCATGACTTTTGACCTGGATAAATGGAAGATTGCACCGGCGATCAAGAAAACGATTACCGATATCCGGGAAGGTCGCCTGGCTGATACACATGGCTGGATGTATAAAATCTAAAAAGAAGCCCGGAAGAGAAAATCGGCCTTATTCCGGTGAATTGGCAGAAAACCACTGAATTAGAAGTGCGTTTCCTTGTTTTAGCGGAACGAAAAAGGTTGTTTTGGCCAGATTTATCCCCAAAACCGGGAAGAATGTAAAAAACGCCCCTCATTTTTTTGGAGATTAAGACGTCTGCCTTTACCTTTGCCCTCCCAAAAATAAGGGTCAAGAATGCCTACAATTCAACAATTAGTACGAAAAGGAAGAGAAATTATCAGGGCGAAGAGTAAATCCAGGGCCCTGGATCAGTGTCCTCAGCGCCGTGGTGTTTGTACCAGGGTGTATACCACTACTCCTAAGAAGCCTAACTCTGCACTGCGTAAAGTGGCTAAAGTCCGTCTGACTAATAAAATCGAGGTGATTGCCTACATTCCGGGAGAAGGTCACAACCTGCAGGAACACTCTATCGTATTGATCAGGGGTGGTCGTGTGAAAGACTTACCAGGGGTACGTTACCACATCGTTCGTGGATCGCTGGATACAGCCGGTGTTAAAGACCGTAAGCAAAGCCGTTCCAAATACGGAACCAAGAAGGAGAAAGCGAAGAAGTAATCCTTCAGCTACGACTTCCACCTTCGCTAAAGCTACGGTGGACAAGCAGGATCGCAAATAATATAAAAAGAGACTTATAATAATTCAGATATGCGGAAAGCACAAGCAAAGAAACTCCCTTTAGCACCCGACCCCAAGTTTAATGATAAACTGGTAACCCGGTTTGTAAACAACCTGATGTGGCAAGGTAAGAAAAGCGGAGCCTTCACCATTTTTTACGATGCACTCGACAAAGTAGCCAAATTCACCAATGAAGAGGGTTATGAAGTATGGAAAAGAGCGCTGGCCAATGTATCTCCTGCTGTGGAAGTACGTAGCCGTCGTATAGGTGGAGCTACTTTCCAGATCCCGTCTGAGGTTCGTCCTGATCGTAAGATCTCCCTCAGCATTAAATGGCTGATCCGCTACAGCCGCGAAAGAAACGGCCGCAGCATGGCAGACAAACTGGCTAACGAAATCGTAGCCGCAGCCAAAGGCGAAGGCGCTGCTTTCAAAAAGAAAGAAGACACACACCGTATGGCTGAAGCCAACAAGGCTTTTGCTCACTTCAAAGTGTAAAAGATACAACTACAATTGCACCGAAGGCCATCTGCTATGCAGGTGGCTTTTTTTTGTTTTTCTGAATTACGACCGGAGGATGGGCAGAGAAATAAGAAATAAGGAATGAGAAATAAGGAATTAGGAAATGGGTATCCTAAGATGGTTTGTCATCCTGATATGTGTTAGGGAAAGAAAGGTGAAAGTGCTGTAATTCTTAGGAGGGGTTGATTATTAATTTTTGGTGCTTTTTTGGAATTTATTTCTTGGTTCTTCTTTGGTTCTTGGCATCTTGGCTTCTTGGTTCTTGTTCCTCAGACGTCTTTCTCTCTGAAAGACAGCAGCAGTTCCTCCATGCGTGCCGTTACCTTCCGGTAGTTGATTCCCGCAGTATCCAGCATTTTTTTTGACGCAATAAAAACATCATTCCCGGCATATTTATCAGACAGGTAAATAATCTCTGTAATCCCTGATTGTATGATCGCTTTGGTGCATTCGTTGCAGGGAAAAAGGGCGGTATAGATCTTACAGCCCTGCAGGTCCATTCCGATATTATTGAGTATGGCATTCAGTTCCGCATGGCAGATATAGGGGTACTTGGTTTCCAGGAATTCGCCGGTCTTATCCCAGGGAAAATCATCGTCATCACATCCGGCCGGCAATCCGTTGTACCCGGCACCAACGATTTTATTCTTTGCATTCACAATACAGGCGCCAACCTGGGTATTGGGATCCTTGCTGCGCCGTGCCGAAAGCAGGGCCACGCCCATGAAGTATTCATCCCAGGTGATATAGTCTGTTCTTTTTTTCATAACCAGATTTGTAAGTCAAAAGTAAAAATTAAAAAGTCAAAAGCCTTTAGTCTGTACTATTCAAAACGGATGGCACCGTACCTGATTTTCCTGGATTCAGAATGGTATTTATATTTCAGAATCGATCTGCTATGCGATTTTTTACTTTTTACTTTTGAATTTTGACTTTTTAACGGGTATAAAAAAAGAGGTTGTTTGTCCGACAACCTCTTTGGAATCAATATGAAATTATTTCAGTTTCTTCTGCAAATTACTGTCAATCGCCTCCAGGAACTCTTCGGTATACAGAAAATGCTCTCCGTGTTTTACTTTATTGCCATGAATACAAACGGCCAGATCCTTGGTCATTTTGCCTTCTTCCACCGTTTCGATACAAACGGTTTCCAGTGCCTGGCAGAAATCGATCAACGGTTGATTGCCATCCAGTTTACCACGGAACGCGAGTCCGCGTGTCCAGGCAAATATGGAAGCGATCGGGTTGGTAGATGTGGGTTTTCCAGCCTGGTGATCCCGGTAGTGACGGGTAACGGTTCCATGGGCGGCTTCCGCTTCCATGGTTTTACCATCCGGCGTGATCAGTACAGAAGTCATCAGTCCGAGTGAACCGAAGCCCTGAGCTACCGTATCGCTTTGTACATCACCATCATAATTCTTACAGGCCCATACAAAATTGCCATTCCATTTCAGGGCACTGGCGACCATATCATCGATCAGGCGGTGTTCGTATACAATGCCGGCGGCTTCATATTGTGCCTTGAATTCGTTTTCAAATATTTCCTGGAAAATATCCTTGAAACGGCCATCATATTTTTTCAGGATGGTGTTCTTGGTGGAAAGGTACAGGGGCCATTTTTTACTCAGGGCCATATTAAAGCAGCTCCGGGCAAAACCCATAATACTTTCATCGGTATTATACATGGACATAGCCACGCCATCGCCTTTGAAATTGAACACTTCAAAGGTTTGGGGTTCGCCACCTCCTTCAGGTGTAAAAGTCATGGTGAGCTTCCCTTTGCCTTTTATAACGGTATCGGTTGCCCGGTACTGATCGCCAAATGCATGACGGCCCACAATGATCGGGGCGGTCCAGTTGGTTACCAGGCGGGGTACATTGCTGATCACAATCGGCTCACGGAATACGGTACCATCCAGGATATTCCGGATAGTCCCATTTGGACTCTTCCACATTTGTTTCAGACTGAACTCCTTTACCCTTGCTTCATCCGGGGTAATCGTGGCACACTTGATACCCACTCCATATTCTTTAATGGCATTGGCGGCGTCCACCGTCACCTGGTCATCGGTCTGATCACGGTATTCGATACCCAGGTCATAATATTTGATATCCACTTCCAGATAAGGCAGAATAAGCTTGTCTTTAATGAATTTCCAGATAATCCGGGTCATTTCATCGCCATCCAGCTCTAC